>JAISYN010000320.1 GCA_031269915.1 Synergistaceae bacterium | reverse complement strand
TTCCGGCGATTTACCGCATAAGATTCTCAGCCGCTCCGCGCAGTTTATTTACCCGCTTTTTTATGGGATCCGGTAATTTTGTCACCCTCGAATACCGTAAATTACATGAAACAAGCCTCTTGCTCGTTATACCTGTTATGTTTGTAAAATTAAGCAGCCGGTCACGCTTTCCCTTCGTCCATCATTCCGAAGCATTCAGTGAAGAAGACTTGGCAATCGACATTGTACTTTGCGGTTGATTCGTCTAAGGCTTTATCCATAATCGGAGACAACAGGCTTGACTCGCAGGCCGCCCTGGCGTTTACAATGACCCGGAATTTGTCGTGTGGGTTTTCTATTTTTTTGTCATATTCCGCTTTATAATCGACACCGAGCAGCGAAGCCTTGCCGAAATCATCATCGCAGCCGGTGGCAAATATTTTAAGATGCGGGATGTTCCTTTTGTTTTTGATCAACTCAGAGCGAGCCTCTTCGATGAAGTCGCCGATAAACGCGTTGCCGTCAATTTTTGAGCCATCCCGAGTCTTAATGAAGAATCTCCTGTTATACCAGCACAATTTGCTTTCCGCGGCAATGAAATCAGCCCCTCCGTACCCGATATCCACGGTTTTGAGATCGGTCTCGCGTGACATGACGTGTTCGGCGACTTCCCCGATGTTCCTTTTTTGCTTCGCGGATATCGCGAATACAGGCGTTCCCGGGCATGTGTATTTCAAAAAATCTATATATTTATCAATTTCTTCGTCATTTAAAAGGTCGATCTTATTGAGAACGATAGCGTCTGCTTCCATCAATTGCGCATGCAGCAAATACGTCATTTCCTTCGGTAAGTTGATGTCCGCTTTTTCAGGCATGATCATAGGCAGCCTTTCGGGATCCACAATGACTAGGAAGGGTGCAAGCGCGAAATCCTCGTTGTAATCTTTGCGGAACCTATTATAGACAAAATTCAAAGCGCCTACGCCGAATCCGTGGATATCCGACATTGCGATATCCATGTTTTGAGCGTCACGCAAACGCCAAAGTTTGTCAACGAGATTTTCTATCTGATAACAGATGCACTCACCGGTAATTTCTGTTACGGAACAACCTGTCCTGGCCGTGTACTCGGCGTCGACAAGATTTTTTGCACCAATATCATTGACTATGATCGCCGCCTTCCCGAGGTTTTCATTGATATAGTCCGTCAGCGCGATCATGGTCGTTGTCTTGCCGGCACCCAAAAAACCGCTTACTATCATAAACTTGTTTTTTCTCATATCCTATTCCTTCCTTTTTTCATAAAATCAAGGTTCTGGTAGAAATCCAAAGCGCTTCCCCCTCAATCCGGGGCTTATGTCACTGGGTTTTGCTATCGCAAAATCGGCGCCAGTGCCACACGGCAAAACCGACGCGATCGCCTTTCGTGTCTTGGAATCCAATCGGTCAGACTTCCCGTCCATCCATAACGTCAACTTAAGGGTGGTTTCATTGCTGTCCATCTTTAAAACAGATACCGAATAATCCATGACATGGCGATCGGAAAATAAAATCTCGTCTAATTCCGACATTTTTATGCCCTGATCATGCAAGAAGAACATCCCTTCGTTGAATCTCCACGGCGGTGAAACGCGACTTAATTTTTGGCCGCAAGCGCATCTGCCGGGGAGTAAACGGGTGAAATCCCCGGTCCTGTATCTTATGAGCGGCATCCCTCGGCGAGAGAGCGTTGTGAATACCAATTCCCCTTCTTCCCTCCGCGAAAGGCTTTTACCGCTATGCGGATCTACAATTTCAAAGTACAAATCCATCTCTCTCAGATGCAAGCCTTTTTGAAATTTGCATTCCAGCGCACCGCCATACCCCATCTCAGTGGATCCGTAATGATTCAGCACACGGCAGTCCCAAGCCTCCCGTATCCTCAGCTTCAAGCTTTCCGCCGCGTAATCCGCGGTAAGCAGCACGGTCGAAGGGCCGTGCCCTCTATATCCGAGCTGGTGACATTCTGCCATCGCCAGTACTTGGACAGGCATCCCAACGATACAGTCCGGCCTGAACTCGTTCACATATCCGGCGGCATGGTTTGGATCAGAGATGATTCCGTATATTTCGGGTAAGCCGCCGAACTTCTTTATGCCGAGGCTCAGCAGGTAAGATACCCCGTATTCGCTCTTTCCGGGCAAACATATGAGAACCTTTTTCCCAGGTGCGACTATCTGGCTCATGCCAAAGGAGAAATATCCGGCGATGTTTTCCAGATCCTCGCCGGTAAAACAGATCCTTTTGGGGTGACCAGTGCTTCCTGATGTGAAAAGACTTACGATCCTCGATATTTCTCCAGGCGGGACGCAAAGAAAATCCTCTATTCCCGCGCTGAGATGTCGTTCTTCCGTGAACGGAATACGCTCAATTTCATTTATGGACTTCAGCCGCAAAGTATTTAAATCCGGCAGATGGCGAGCGTAAAAGCGTGAATTCTCCTTCGCGTTGCGGAGGGTGTCGTTCAGCCGGTACAGCCTGCTTCGAAGTGATTGGCCAACGGACAAAGATTTGCCATCCATTCTAAAGTTGCAAAAGCTCGGAAACTTTTTCCCACGACGCGCGTATCATTTCAGGGCAAATTCTCAAACGCGAATTGATGTCACCCTCCAACAGTTCCAAACAGTTTATACCTCCGCAAGCTTCAGCATAATTTTCGTAAAACCATCGATAAAACAAGGGGAAAAGCCCTGACGCCCCACGCGCTCCAGCAGCGAGGCTGAACGCGCACGCGGCCCCGGTAACAATGCCTCAGGCGTGGCCTATTCCCATACCCTTAGTAAGCCCTTTCATTGCCCGGACCAAGTTTTCGTCCTCTTCCATCCCGATCTGATCCATTGTCATCATCAACATGACCTGGCTGCAGGAAAAGCCTTGTATGGTCAGCCCGTCTACGTCGTACTTCGACATGATTGCACCCCTCTTCCCTAACTCCGCCGTTTCATCTTGTCAGACCCGTATCGCGAAGCGCTCCGCAGTGATTTCACTATAGGCGGAAACTTTTCTAGGACGTAGTTGATGTCCTCTTCTGTCGTATTTTTATTGAGAGTCAATCGTACAGAACCATGCGCCGTCCCGTGGTCGAGCCCCATAGCCAGAAGGACGTAACTAGGCGCCGTACTGCCAGAGGTACAAGCGCTTCCGCTCGATCCGCCGATCCCTGCCTTGTCTATTTCAAGTAAAATATCCGATCCATCCGCCCCCCTGATGCAAAAGCTGGCGTGGAAGGGCAGGCGCTCCGCCCTGTGCCCTGTCAGTACTGTATCCGGGATCCGCCCGAGGACACCGTTGATCAGTTTGTCCCTGAGTAAGGCTATCCTTTTTTCCTCGCCACCTTCATGTAGTTTGACAGCAAGCCTCGCCGCTGCGCCGAACCCGATTATTCCAGGTACGTTCTCTGTCCCTGAATAAATGCCGAATTCCTGCCCCCCTCCGTGGATAATAGGCACCAATTTGAGGCCTTTGCGGATATACAAAGCCCCAACCCCTTTCGGACCGTACATTTTGTGCGCGGACATTGTCAGCATATCGACCGGCAGTTCCTTCAAATTCACTGGCATGTGTCCAACGGACTGCACCGCGTCAGTGTGAAAAATCACGCCTCTATTCCTGCAAATCTCTCCGAGCTTCGCGATAGGGTTGACTGTCCCGACCTCGTTATTGGCGTGCATAACGCTCACGAGAAGGGTGTCCTCCCTTATGGCGTTCGCGAGTGAATCGGGGTCTATCATGCCGAATTTGTCGGTTGGCAGGATAGTGACGTCGCATCCGTTTTGACCTAGCCATTTACATGTATCCAGCACTGCGTGATGTTCAACCGCGGAGGTTATTATGTGCTTTTTCGCGCCCTTGGCGCTCCAGACCG
>JAISYN010000290.1 GCA_031269915.1 Synergistaceae bacterium | reverse complement strand
ACAAGCGTCCCTTGCTGTTTGGCAGGATTTAAGTATTCCTGCGGAATGGCCTCCAGTTCTGCGGGAATGCCCGGCTGACTGACGCCAGGGATGTGTTTTTCCCAAAACGTCAGAGCGTCCTGCCACCATCCTTCAGCGGATGTGCCAATCCCAAGCCCGAAGCCGTGACCGAGGTTCGGATAAACGTGAAATTCGGCATCTATCCCGAGCGCGTTCAAGGCATTGACGCGCCGTTCCATTACCTGCGGGCTGGCAATGCCGTCGTTTTCTCCTATACAGGCGAAAGTCGGAGGATCATTTGCCGTATAGTCCGAGTGACCGGTGTACTGCATGACGATTGTATCCGGCTTTGGCACGTCGTTCCCAACATAAGCCACCGCGCCGTAAGAGCCGAGATACGCCGCCATTCTTGCTCCCGCCGAGCCGCCCCAGAGCGAATAGCCGTCTGTGTTTACCCAAAGGGATTCGGCGTTTGCGAATACGAATGAAATGGCCGCCGCCAAGTCCTCACAAGCCACATCAACCCCGCCTGTGCGGTATTGAACGGCAAAAGCGTTATATCCTTTCCGGCTCAACTCCAAAGCCACTGGGAAACTTTCGTGAATGGAACCCACGTATGAAAAGCCGCCGCCCGCGCAGGCTATGGCAAAGGGCGCGTCCGGTTCACCGCGAAAAAAGAACAATCCGGTATTTTCCTTAGAAGGGTCGGTGTGTTTTTCTTCGCCGGTATAGATATCATAAAAGATTGTCCTTCTACTGGCTGCCTCAGTAAGCATATACCTTAATACTTTCACTGTCGTATCGGGATTGATATGGCTGTGATAAGGCAAGAGCGAGCCAATGTCGTCAAGTTCCATGCCGCTGTCAGGCAATCCGCGTTCCGTTGGAAACAAGAACCGCCCGAATCCCTCAAAAGCCGGATGATTGATAATTGCCGATACTTTCGTGTCAGAACCGACATACGTATAACTCGAACCAGCGTTGTTGTTTGTCGCTGGGCTGCCGGTCGCATATCCTGAAAGGAGCGCGGGAAGAATAAAAAGCGCGGGGAACAGATAAATATGGCGGATTCTTCTCATTTTTCTTCAAATTCAGAGCAAAATTTGTTCATCGCAAACGCCAGAAGATATGCTATAACGGAAAATATCAGGATCATTGCGAATGTTGAACCATAATCTCCTCCGGAGCGTTCGAGCAGCGCGCTTGAGATCATTGGGCCGATAAAGGCCGCCGGGATAACGAGAAAGTTCGCGATGCTGAAATTCGCGGCGTAGTTTGAAGAGCCAAAAAATTTGAAAATTACCGCTGAGGTTATCGGCGGGCAACCGCCGTAATTAACGCCCGCCAAAATCAATCCGATGAAAATCAGCGGCGCGGAGTTCAAAAATACCGCGGCTAAGAGACTCAATCCAGCCAGAAACATGCAGCTCGTATTGATAAACATGGTCTTTTTTCTGCCGGCTTTGTCGTAGATTGCGCCGAACAACAGCCTCCCGCCTCCGTTGAAAACCGATACTATCAGCCCGAGGATGGGCGGGGAGCCATAAGCGCCCGCGATATCAGCGGCGCTGTTTATGACCAATAACCCTGATGAACTCGTTGTTACGGCAAACAGGAAGAAAAGCCAGAACGCAGGCGTTTTAAGCATTTCGGACGGTTTGTAATCGGCGGGCGTATTCTTCGACGCTGACGCGTTTTGCGTGGCAGTCGGCGCGGGTTTTAAAAAAGGCGATCCGACGGCTATCACAACCGCCACCATTACGGCCAGATAGAAGAAGGTGGTGAAAATATCGCTTCTTTCTATCATGCCGTTCACTACGCTGCCGAGCAGAAGCCCGCCGATGCCAAAGCCCATCATCAGCGTCCCGGAGGCCATGCCGGGGTTTTCTGGAAACCACTTCGTCACGGAACCGATGACCACGTTATATCCCATTCCGACGCCTCCGCCGCACAGCGCTCCGTAAAAGAAATAAAGCGTCTTCAATGCGCTTTCCGCGTCATTCGCGTTCATGCGGGAGACCCCCAAAAAACCTATAAACAGAATTACCGCTGACAGAGCGGCCGTCTTGCAGCTTGAAATAACTTTGACCACTCTGCCAGCGGCAAAACCACCGAGACAGAAAAATATCATTGAGATAGTAAAAGCGAACGACAGTTGAGAAGCCGTCCAACTTGGAAACACACGCCCCAAAGGCGCTCGAAATATTGACCACGCGTAAAGAAGCCCCAGGAACAGCAACATTATTGTGCCAACCGCAAGAAACAACCAGCGTGATTTATTTCTCATACTTAGTTCCTTCGAAATTGAAACCGCTCCATGCGGGAATACCGGAGTAAACCAAAGGTTTTTCCTCTTTCCTCATAACGCGGAGAGCCCCAGCCGCCAGCGCTTCCATTTCGAATTCGCCTGCCATCACAATGACTTTGGTGATCCATTCTATGTATTTTTTAAGGTTATCCGTGACATACCTGCTCCCGGAAATCCCGCCGGTCAGGATAATGGCGTCAACTTTACCTTCCAGCGCGCAAGCGCACATACCGACGTTCTTGCCTATTTGATATATCATGGCGTCGTATACAAGTTTGGCGTAAAGGTCGCCGCCATTGATACGGCGTTCGACCTCCAGCGCGTCAGCGGTTCCGAGATGATCCATCAGGCCGCCGTTCCTGTTGAGTTTATCGACTAACTCCTTCTCCGCGTACTTTCCCGAAAAGGCCATTTTAACGACTTTCAGAGATGCGAGGGAACCGCTTCGCGTCGGCATGATGGGGCCGTCTCCGTTCAATATGTCATTCGAGTCGACCATTCTGCCGCCGCGATGAGCCGTAACCGAGACGCCTCCGCCGATATGACAGATTATGAGATTTGAGGAACTGTAAGGTTTGCCGGACGCCGCGCAATACCTTATCGCTATTTCCTTCTGGTTTAACGCGTGTATTCGGCTTTCCCTGTACATCCCCTTGACGCCGCAAATTCGCGCTATCTCGTCGAATTCGTCAGTATCCGGCGGATTCACGACGAACCCGACGCCGCCAAACTCGTCCATAAACGACTTGCATATTTGCGACGCCAACTGCGCCGGGTGGTGTTGGCCCGACGCGGCGCGACTCGCGTCATGAACCAGAACGTTAGTTATCCCATATGTTCCTCCAACGCATGTCACCAACCCGCCTCCCCTGCCCACGAACGCATCGATGCTCTCCATCGGGACTCCCCACGATTTCACGGATTCCTCTATCGTCTTTTTACGATAATCGAGCTGGCTCTGTACATCGCCAAATCCTTTTATCACGTTTGAGGGATGCTCTATGGTTTCCTTATGTAGCACCCGGTCGTTCTCGAAAATCGCTATTTTGGTGGAAGTGGAACCGGGGTTTATCACAAGAATGCGAAAAACAGCGTTCATGAGAGAGCCTCCTGAAAATGCGCCGCCGAATATGCGGCGAAAGCGATGGAAAAGTATTTATCGGACGCTTCGGCGGATCGAGACGTCAATACCACCGGGACTTTAGCGCCGACGACCATTCCGGCGGTCGTCGCCCCGGCAAAACCGGTCAGGCATTTGACGAGCACGTTACCACTCACGATATCGGGGGCCAAAAGAAAATCCGCATCACCGGCGACGGGACTTTCGTAGCCTTTTATACGGGCAGCCTCCTTGAACATCGCGAGGTCGAACGATATGGGGCCTTCCACAACGCAGCCGGTTATCTCGCCGTCCTCGTTCATCTTCTTTAGCGTTGCGGCATCCACTGTATCAGGCATTTTAGGATCGACTTTTTCAACAGCCGTCAGTACCGCCACTTTCGGATTTTCAACGCCGAGAGCGCGCAGCGCCCCCACCGCGTTTGTCAGGATATCTTTTTTTCCGGCGAGGTCTGGGTACGTATTAAGCCCTACATCGCTCACCGAAAACAGCTTATGGTACTGCGGCATCTCGTAAAAACCTATGAGCGAGAGTCTCCCGCCCTTTATGAGATTGTTTTCTTTTTTCAGGATAGCTTTCATGAAAGCTCCTGTCTCCAGTTTCCCTTTCATAACGGCGCCCGCATCGCGGGCCGTGATTTTTTTCACCGCGACCGCGAGCGATTCATCGGCGCATTCAGTGCCTATTACGTTGTAATCGCCCGGTTTCGCGTTCAAACCGCGAAGCAGCTCTGTGATTTTGTCCGCGTTTCCTATGAGCAGCGGGCTAATCAGTTTGTCGCGGGTCGCTTCGACGACCGATTCTATCGTATGCTCGTCGTGCGCCTCCACAACCGCTACGACCGTTTTTTTCTCGATATCGCCGGCGATTTTCGCTATATCCTTAAAACTTTTTAACATATGATCAGCTCCTAAAAACCTTGGCGCCCGCTTCGTAAACCCGCCGCGCAAGCTCGAACGCCAAGGAAATAAATTGAGATCGTTTCGAGAACGCCGGCGATTTTTTACAGCAGATAGTTGCCGCCGTCAGCCATGCAGAATCTCCTTCTTCGGGTGAAGGAACCGGGTTCGGTCACGCCTTCGCCTGTCGGCGTGGCTATTGTCGGGGCGTTTGTTCCGCTGCCGCCTATTCCGAACGCCGCCATAGTGCCCCCATTCTGGACGTAAATCGTTGTGTTGATTGCCCTTCCGAACGCTGTGACGCGGCTTATATCCTTTGACCAGATGGACGCCGAGTGATGGCGGTCGTGCTCTGCGAATACAGCGCGTTCCATAGCTTCCTCGAAGTCCTTGCAGCGGACGATCGGAATTATGGGCATCATCTGTTCCGTCTGAACGAGCGGATGGCTGTTATCAGCCTCGAAAATGGCTATGCGCGGGTCGGTGTCGATATTTATGCCGGCCGCGGCGAGTATGATGTTCGCGCACTTGCCTACGCATTTTTTATTCGGAACGTATTCGCCCTCGGGCGTCTTGATGAGGCAGTAATCTATGACACGCGCGGCCTGCTCGTTCGTCATACGATATGCTCCCACTTTCACCAAGGCGTCGACAAACTTGTCCAAAATGGCGTCCACGACGAATAATTCCTTTTCAGCTATGCAGAGAAGGTTATTGTCGAATGAAGACGAACTGTAAATACCCTCTGCGGCTTTTTCAACGTCGGAGGTTTCGTCGATGATAGAGGGCGGATTTCCGGCTCCCGCCGCGATGACCTTTTTGCCCGACCGCATCAGGGCCTTTACCATGCCTGGGCCGCCCGTCCCCACCAAAAGAGGCACGTCGGGGGATTTGACTATGACATCGAGCGTTTCCATAGTCGGTTCTTTGACCATAGTGACGAGATTTAAAGGGCCTCCCGCTTCGACGATGGCTTCGTTGATGACGTGGACAGCGGCCGCGGTGCAGTTTTTCGCCGCGGGGTGGGCATTGACGACAACGGCGTTGCCGGATATCATGCAGCCGATTCCGTTGCCAGCTACTGTAGCTATGGGGTTTGTCACCGGCGTAACGGCGCCGACGACTCCATAAGGCGCAAAATACTCGACGGTCAGTCCTTTGTCGGACGCTATCATGCGTTGAGGGAGCGAGGACGTTCCACTCGACAGCATGACCGCTCCGGTGGTTTTCAGAACTTTGTCCTCCAGCCTGCCGTACCCGGATTCCTCAAGTTCGAACTTAGTCAATGCCTCCATGTTTTTCATGAAATGTTTCCTTATGCTGTCCAGAAACCTGTCTCTGTCCTCAAGGGTATAGCCCTCCACAAGTTTTTTCTGAGCTTCTTTCGCCGCCGCTATCGCATCCTCTACCTTTTCGAACACACCCAACTGATCAGCCATGACGCATCTCCTTTCGAACGTATTGTTATCAAAAGCTTTTTGAACTCAATTTTTCGCCAAAAAACCCGCAACAATGTAGAATCCGCTTGAATCCACATCCCTTCCTCGCCTTACTCTTTCCCGAAGACACGCGCTTTTTCCTCTCCTTTGACACAATTTTGGGGTCACATCGGATGTGATCCCTCTGCTTTCCCGAAGACGCGCGCTTTTTCCTCTCCTTTGACAACACGCAACGCTCCGAGAGCGAGAGCCTTCATCTCGTTTTCACCTGGTATTACCGTCGTTGGAGCTATGAACGCGATGCGCTCGGCCAATTTTGACGTCAGCATTTCAGATTGCGCCATACCTCCCGTGAGGATGACGATATCTACCTTACCGGATACCGTGGCGGATATTTTGGCGATGTTCTTAGCTAAGTTCAGCAAAAAAGCGTCATAGAGAAAAACGGCTTCATTGTCGCCTTCCCTTACACGTTTTTCGACTTCTCTCGTGTCGGTTGTGCCGAAATGCGACATGAAGCCGCCATTCGTCCTGATTTTACGCAATAGGGACACTTGGTCGTATTCGCCGCTGTAAGCCATGTCCAGAAGCTGATAATATGGCAGACCGCCGGCGCGTTCGGGAGAGAATGGCCCCTCGTCGTCGCTTATCAGGTCGATTACTCGCCCTCCCCGGATCAGCGAGACTGTGATGCCGCCGCCAAGATGAACTACAATCGCGGTAATCGAATCGTAAGGAACGCCATTGCGTTTGGCGTATTCGATGAAAGCGGCCCTGCTGTTGAGATTGTGCCCCACCGCGCGGCGCCGGATTTCTTTAAAGCCAGTGATTTTGACGACACGCAGCATTTCATCCGCGACAACAGCGTCGTAAATATAAACGGGGATGCCGTGAGGGTTCCCAATAGCGAATCCTATGGGAGCTGCCAGATTGGAAGCGTGTTCCATGCGCGGTTTATGCAGTAGGCAATCGACCATTTCGCCGTTCACCTCGTAAGCTCCTGTTTTAACCGCCTCGTTGATAAGCCCGCCCCGCGCGGAGATTACCCCGATGTCCGATATTTTTACGCCGCGCCTGTCAAGTGTTTTCAATATCAACTCTCTGCGCATATCAAGCTGTTCGTTGATGTGCCCGAAATGTGACAAATTTTCCGCGGTATGCTCGAAACTCTCCTGCCATAGCTGGTTTTCGTCCTCAAAAAGGGATATTTTGGTCGAGGTCGAGCCGGGATTGATCACCAAACACTTCATTTTCCCGTCATTCCTCCAGCCACAAGCGACGCGAGCGCTATTGAGAGAAATTTTTCCTCTGAGGAAGAGCTTCTAGATGTGAGCACGACGGGAACTTTGGCTCCTACGATCAATCCGGCCCAGCGTCCCCCTGCGTTGATCGACCATACCTTCGTAAGCATATTGCCCGCCGCAAGGCAGGGGGATAGCAGGATATCGAAGTCGCCGCACCACGGACAGTCGAAGCCTTTCTCTTTGGCAGCCTGTTCCGACATGGCGAGGTCATAAGAAATTGGGCCTTCAACGACGCAATCCTCTATCTCTCCGGCTTGGTTGAGGCGTTTTAACTCCGCCGCGTCTACCGTTTCCGGCATCTTGGGATTTACCGTTTCCAACGCGCAGAGCACGGCGACCTTTGGTTTTTCGTAACCAATGGCTCTCATGGTTGCGACGGCGTTAAGCAGAATTGCTTTCTTCGTTTCCAGATCAGGAGCTATATTCATCCCCCCGTCGGTATTGACGATGAGTTTGTGGTAACTGGGCATCTCGCAAAGGGCGAAACCGCTCATAACACGTCCCGTGCTGAGGTTGTTGTTTTTGTCCACCAAAGGCTTCAACAACTCTTTGCTTTCGATGGCGCCTTTCATCAAAAAATCCGCGGTCCCGTCTCGGACGCACTCGACCGCTTTCAGTCCAGGGGAGGAGTCGCCGCTGTCAACTATCGTGAAGCCCGCGCCGCTTTCGCCCAACTGCGACAGTATGCCGTTGATTACGCTTTCATGTCCGACAAAGACCGGCGCCGCGATTTTTTGCCGATACGCTTCGAGAGCCGCTTCGACCGAGTGGGCGTCATGAGCGCCGGCCACGGCGATGCGCTTTGGTTCAGCCGTTTTTACCTTGTCGATGATTTGCCGAAAATCATTGAAAACCATGTTTTCACCTCGAATTTTGTCGGCGCGCTTATTTTCAAGCCGCTTCCATGCCGGCATTGAAAGCCGCTACGTTAAGTTTCAGGAACGCCGGTTTCACGCACGATTCAATCGCCTCTTCCCACGCGAGCGCCTCAAGTCCCATTTTTTTAACCAGAGCCCCCAGGAGCACGATATTCATAGCCCTGCTGTTGCCGAGCCCCGACGCTACGGA
>JAISYN010000253.1 GCA_031269915.1 Synergistaceae bacterium | reverse complement strand
TGGGAACGTCTCCAGCGATCACGACGAGGGGGATGGAATTCAATCCGGCCTCGGCTACCCCTGTCGTCGCGTTCGTGAGACCGGGGCCAAGATGTGTCATAAGAACGCCCGGAACCTCGCATCCCTTCGCCCGAGCGTATCCGTCGGCGGCGTGCGCGGCTATCTGTTCGTGGCGAACGGAGATATATCTGATTCCGCTCTCTTTCAGAGCGTCCAAAAACGCTATCACGGTATGCCCACACAGGCCGAATATCCGCTCGACGCCCCGGCTCTCCAAAAATTTGACCAGTTGAAACGCTACCAGGTCTTTTCCCATAGCGCACCTCCAAAATATTTAAACAGCACACATCTCGAACGAGATGAATTTTCGACAGACAAAAACGGCATCTAAAAGAGATGTTCAATAAATGGAAAAATTAACCAATACAATGATATTCATACTTATTAATATTGTCAATATGCCATTTTAATAAATTTTATTTCCACTGTTCGGAAATAATGATTCTTTTTTTCCTTAATTCTTGATTATTTCCGATAAATGGCTATCATACTCCGTATAATGGAATTTTTCCCGACAAGGAGGGAAAGTTTGCCTGTGAAAGAAGAATCGGTACGTTCCGTAGAAAGGGCTTTTTCCATACTGAAGCGCTTCACTCTCGATAACGCGCATATCAATCTGACTGGGCTGGCGGAAGCTATCAACCTGCCTGTGACGACGACGCTTCGCATAGTGACCACTCTCGTGTCGCTCGGTTTTCTGAAAAAAGAGGAGAATAGAATTTATTCCCTCGGAAACGAGACATACCTGCTCGGAGCGGTTGCCCGCGCGCATTTCAGGCCCCAGCAGATTGCTTTCCCATATATGAAGGATTTGCGCGACGACACGAAGGAAGCCGTATCGCTCTACGGCATGGAAGACGAATTCCGGGTATGCTACGAGCACGTCCCCAGCCTTCTCACAATGAGATGCGTGGTGCGGATCGGTGACAGATTCCCATTGTGGGCGGGAGCCGGAGGCAAGGCGCTGCTGGCTTACGCGGAACATGCCGTTGTTGAACGCGAGGCGGAGAAACTTCACAAAATCACCGACAGCACATTCACCGACCGGGAGGCGTTTCTCCGGGAATTGGCCGCGATAAGGACGCAGGACTACGCGATAAGCAGGGGGGAGCGCGAGGACGGCATACTTTCGCTCGCGATACCCATCTTCGACCGCGACAAGCGGGCAAGTTTCAGCCTGTCAATAGCAGGCCCCTCCACGAGATTTGACGATGACAAGGTAGCCAAACTCATCCCGCGGATGCAGGAGATGTGCACGCGGATTTCTCAGCAGCTTTTCCTCGTCTGAGCTTGAGCATGGAACTGTCTCCCTCGTGACCTATCATCCGCTCGACCGACTCGGCAGCCTCCAGGATTTGGCCCAGGCTGAAGCCTGTGCGTATTCCCATTTCCTCCATCATGAAGACGACATCCTCAGTAGCTATGTTCCCTGACGCTCCTGGAGCGAAAGGACATCCCCCTATGCCCGCCAAAGACGAATCAAAACGAGTGACGCCGGCCGTGAGCGCCGCGTAAATGTTCGCCATCGCCATGCCTTTTGTGTTGTGCGCGTGGAGCGTCCATACGACTTTAGGGTATTTTCCGGATAACTCCGTCATATACCCGAAAACCTGTTTCGGATTGGCGAAGCCCGTCGAATCCGACATGGATATTTCCGTGACGCCGAGGGCGATATACGCGTCAACCAGCGGGGTCACTAATTCGAGGCCAATATGCCCTTCCGCGTAGTATCCGAAGGCGGTCGATATCGCGCCGGAAAGGACGATGCCGTTGGACTGGGCAAACGCGGCGCATTCCTCGAAACCGGCGACGACTTCCCCCGGCGCCCTTTTGCTGTTCTGCGCGGAGTGGGTGGGGCTTGCGGAGACAGTCAGCTTGGCCTTGGTCACCCCGGCCGCGAGCGCCCGTTCTAAACCGCGGCGGTTCATGACGAGAGCCCTATATTCGACCCCTTCGCGTCTCAAGATGCCCCGCGCGACTTCGTCGGTATCCGCCATAGCCGGAACGGCTTTGGGATGGACGAACGAGCCTATCTCAATCACTTTTGCGCCGGCTTCCGCAACGCGCTCTATCAATTCGATCTTCTGACGGGCCGATAAAATGGATTTTTCGTTCTGAAGGCCGTCCCTGGGGCCAACTTCACACAAAACGACTTCTTCGGGCAGACTTTGACGCGTCATATAGATCACTCGTTTCCGTTGTTCAGAAATATTTTCCGATATTATATTGTTTTTGCTATTTTATTCCTGAATTTCCCGTTGTCAATACAACCTTTTGGCGGTCAATTTCACTTTACCGCCTTATCACGCATCTGAGCTGTTTTCGCCAACCTCACGGTGTCAGCGACAAGAATGCTCTCGTGGCACAATTCCTCTCGTTTCTTTTTCCTTGGGATATAAACGTCATAGTGAACGACCTCTCTCTTCCCGTCCTGGCAATCGAAATCGAAAACGAACGTCTCGTGAATCCCTGCCGGGCAGAGCATGACAATCCCGAAGAATCCCAGCCGGCGCTGGTACACATCGAGCAGGCTGTAATCCTCGTAACCGGTGAACGGACCACAAACTCCCTGTGCCGCGTGACGCTCAACATCACCTTCTGAGTATCGGCATATCGTCGGCCTCGACAGTGCCGCAAAACAGGATAACAGCCGTTATTATCCACCGTATCAGCATTTCCTTTGGTTATAGTAACAGTCATATTCCATTCATCCTCATAGAATAGCCATCCGGATTCTTCCCTATGCTTCCAGCGCGTTGTCGTATCGCGCTCATTCGTAATCGAAACTGCCGTCCGAATGCTTCGTAATCCTAAACCCTCTCCCCGAATCATAGCTCTCCTCGTGTAACTTCCTTCTTATTCTTTCCGTTTCTTCAATATCTGATTCGCTTAAACTGTTCGGACGGATATTGAAAGTATTGTCGGGGTTGACGGCCAATTTCTCCCGAGCCGGGAATGCCGGCGCTGGCGGCGCGACAGCCTTTTGAATCTTCCCGTTCGCGCTTGCAAAACCACCGGCGCTCGTTTTCGTGATCTCACCGCGGTTTACTTCGCTTATCGCCAGGGCTTTTTCCTCTCTGCGTTTCGTCTCGCGCAGGAAAGCCGAACAAAGGTTTTTCGGACACGCGCAGGCAGGAAGAACGCCCTTTTCCGCACACTCCCCGCAAATCACGTCGTAGCCGAAACCATCCTCCCGGAGTTTTCGTATCTCGCCATACCCTGACTTGACGGTAAGC
>JAISYN010000226.1 GCA_031269915.1 Synergistaceae bacterium | reverse complement strand
ACTTTCGCCATGAGCTGCGCCGAGACTCCGGCCGAGCGCACAGCGACTCCGCCGCGTCCCGGCTCTATTTCTATATTGTGGATGACGGTTCCATCCGGGATATTCTTCAATTTCAGCGCATTACCCGGTTTTATGTCGACCTTTTCTCCGGACAGAATCTCATCGCCAACGGCAAGACCGACGGGAGCCAGTATATAACGTTTCTCTCCGTCCTTATAATGAACGAGAGCTATACGGGCTGAACGGTTGGGATCGTACTCTATCGAAGCGATTTTTCCAGGTACGTCTATCTTGTCACGCTTGAAATCAATTATCCTGTAAATTTTCCGCGCACCGCCGCCGCGATGACGCATAGTGATCCTGCCCGTGTTGTTACGCCCTCCGCAGTTTTTCAGCGACTCGGTGAGGCTGCGCTCGGGCTGGGTTCTCGTTATCTCCGAGTAATCCGGGCTCGTCATGAAACGACGTCCCGGCGTGGTGGGACGATATTTTTTAATTCCCATCAATCCGCTCCCCCTTTAAATTCCGGCGCCGTCGAAGAACTCGATGCGCTGACCGGGAAGAAGGGTGACGATGGCCTTTTTCCACGCCCGCGACCGTCCTGTAAACCGGCCCATTCTCTTTGGTTTGGAGTGCACGTTGATCGTTCGCACATTCGAAACCTTCACCTTGAATACCTCTTCCACCGCATGGCGTATTTCTATTTTATTGGCATTCCGCAACACTTCGAAGGAGTATTTGTTAAGGGACATCATTCTGCTGCTTTTTTCCGTGATGATTGGACGGATTATGATGTCGTGAGATAAGGCTGTCATGCGCCGAACACCTCCTCAAGTTTGCGTATGGCTTCAGGAGTGGCTATGAGCTTGACGTGATTCAGCACGTCGTACACGTTGACGCTGTCGACATGAATGACGGCCGCGCCAGGAATGTTGCTCGCCGACTTTGCGACGGGCAGGTTGCTCTCGTGAAGCACAAAGAGAGGTTTTACGGCGACGTCTGCCGTTTTAAGGAAGTTCAACATTTCTTTCGTTTTAGGCGCCTCCAGTCTGAACTTGTCCACAACTATCATATTATTTTCCTGAACTTTCAGAGTGAGCGCGCTCCTCAGAGCGATCCTGCGCACTTTCCTGTTGACCTTCTGGTGATAATCGCGGGGATGAGGCCCATGAGCCACACCGCCGCCGATCCAAACTGGAGATCTGTTGCTTCCCGCGCGGGCGCGTCCGGTATGTTTCTGCCTCCACGGCTTGCGTCCGCCGCCGCGGACATCTCCTCGGTTTTTAGTGTCATGAGTGCCCACCCTCATGTTAGCGAGGTGGGCGATCACGGCCTGATGCATTGCCGTGACATGGACAGGCGCCTCGAAAACATCGCTGGAAACCTCAAAATCTCCTATCAGTTCACCGCTGAAGTTATACTGTCTGACGATCGGCATTTTCGTCCACCCTCCCTATGCGGTCTTGTAGATGAGGACGAGTCCGTCGTTGGCGCCTGGAATCGAACCTTGAATGAGGATAAGGTTATTCTCCGCGTCAACGGAAAAAACCGTGAGACCTTTAGTTGTGACCTGTTCGCCGCCCATACGGCCAGCCATTTTCTTGCCTTTGAAAATATGGCCAGGATAACTGTTGGCAGCGCTTGAACCCGGTTTTCTGTGTACCTTGGAAGCGCCGTGACTGGCAGGGCCGCCGCTGAAATGATGTCTTTTCATGCCGCCGGCGTATCCCTTGCCTTTGCTTATTCCACAGACGTCCACCTTTTCTCCGCCGCTGAACATTTCCACGGTTATCACCTGCCCAACCGCATAGCTTCCGGCGTCGTCCACGCGAAACTCCCGGAGCACTTTTTTGGGAGTTATCCCCTGGCGGTCGAAATAACCTTTTTTCGGCTTGTTCACATGGCCCGATTTCTCATCGATAAAGCCGAGCTGCACCGCGGAATAACTGTTTTTTTCCGGGGTGCATACGGCGACGACAGGACACGGACCGGCTTCCACCACAGTCACGGGAACAGCTCGCCCGTCTTCGGCAAAAACCTGCGTCATGCCTACCTTTTTCCCCAGAACTCCAATGCTCATACCATTCACTCCTTTACCCGTCCTGATCGGCTCCCGCTCTACAGCTTTATCTGTATATCGACCCCAGAAGGAAGGTTGAGCTGCATCAGAGCCTCCATGGTCTTCTGTGTAGGATCGATGATATCGATCAGGCGCTTGTGAGTCCTTATTTCATACTGCTCACGCGCATCCTTGTCCTTGTGGGGGGACTTGAGAATGGTAAATTTCTTATTCTCAGTGGGCAGAGGTATCGGCCCGAAGACCTTCGCTCCCGTCCTTCCCGCCGTATCCGCTATCTGAACGGCCGAAGCGTCCAGCACTCTGTGATCGAAGGCCTTTAGTTTGATCCTTATATTTTTTGCCACGTCCATCCCCTCCAGGGATCAGAATTATTCTATTATCTCGGTGACGACGCCGGCGCCGACAGTACGGCCGCCCTCGCGGACAGCGAAACGAAGACCGGGCTCCATCGCTATCGGCGATATCAGACTCACCTCGAACGTGCTGTTATC
>JAISYN010000169.1 GCA_031269915.1 Synergistaceae bacterium | reverse complement strand
AGTCTCTCTGGTTCGCCTATGTCAGAGTAACTTCCCTTGATTTTTCAGCATAAATTCTATGCTTCTCATGTAACGGAATTTACTTTGGGAATTTACCGCTCGTTCATCGCCTCAGCGCGTCGGCCATCGCCGCGTAGTAGTCGATCATCTCCTGAACATCGATACGGCAATTCATGCAGGTATTGACCTTCTCGCGGCTGTTCCGGCAGGCGCCCGTCATCCTGGCGATATCCTCCAGGCTGCGCGCGCCGTCGTTTATCGCGAATATTATATCTTCCTTCGTCACGCCGTCGCAGTGACATATCACGCGGGAGATTGGAGCGTCCTTCCAGTTCAGCACATCTATTCGCCCTCTACAAGCAAAGTCTTCATCTCGTCCAGCGTCGCGCCGAACATTCCAAGCGCGTCCGTAATCGGCCCCGGCTCGCTCATATCCACCCCCGCGCGCCTGAGCAGATCTATGGAATAATCGCCGCCTCCGCCCGACAGAAATTCGACGTACCGGCGTACTGCGGGCTCCCCTTCGGAAATTATCCGTCTCGCCAGAGAAGCCGCCGCGGAGTACCCCGTGGCGTACTGGTAGACGTAAAACGGCGAGTAAAAATGCGGTATCCGGGACCACTCATAGCTTATCAGAGCGTCGACCGTCATATCGGGACCGAAATATTTTTCGTTCAGAGCGAACCACATCTTGCCCAGCTCGGAGGCGGTGGTGTCTTCTCCAGACTGGCTTCGTGCGTGAACGTCGCGTTCGAACGACGCGAACATCGTCTGTCTGTACACGGTTGCGCGTATGCGTTCCAGCCGTTGATTCAGGAGATATATTTTCTTCTTCACGTCGTTCGCGGAGCGGAGCAGATAGTCCAGCGCAAGCTCCTCGTTAGTGGTGGACGCGACTTCGGCGCAGAATATCGTGTAATCGGAAGTCGGATACGGCTGGGCCGAGCGCGAATAGAACGAGTGCATGGAGTGGCCCAATTCATGGACGAGCGTCATGACGTCGGAGAGTTCGCCGTTATAGTTGAGCAGGATATAAGGATGCGTGCCGTACGCGCCCCACGAATAGGCGCCGCCGCGCTTGTTCCTGTTCGGATAGACATCTATCCAGCCGGACGCGAGCCCGCGCGACAGCCGCGCCATATACTCGCCGCCCAGCGGATGCAGCGCCTCCATCGCCATTTTTTTGGCGGTCTCCCACGGTATGTCTTTGTACGGGTTTTCGACGAGCGGATTGTAGATATCGTACATATGCAGTTCGCCGAGGCCGAGAACTTTTTTCCGCAGCGCCATATAGCGGTGAAGATGGCCGAGGTTCGCCTCGACGGTCTCGATGAGGCTGCCGTACACCGCTATCGGGATGTTAGCGCCATCAAGCGCGCGTTCTATGTCGGAGCCATACTTTCGGGCATTCGAGAAAAAGCGTGACGCCTTCAGCATGCCGTTGAAAGCCGCCCCTATCGTATTGTTGTATCCGCGGTAAGTCTCGTAGAGCGCCGTGAAAGCGGACATGCGGACGTTCCGGTCGCGGGAGCTTATGTGCTTCATATAGCGCTCCTCGGTCAGCTCCTCCTCGCGTCCGTCCTCGCCTCTAATGGTCCCGAACCTCATGTCGGCGTCGGTAAGCATGGAAAAAACGCCGTCCGGAACGGACGCCATTTCTCCGGCACGGGCGAGAAGCGCCTCCTCGGCCTGCGGCAGTATGTGCGATCTGCCGCGGAAAATTTCCCTGAACATGAACCTGTATTCGTCGAAATCCGTTCCGGTCCTCTCCGGGTCTGTAAAATCGCTCAGAACCCCGTCGGGTATCCCTATTATTTCGGGAGTGATGAAACTGGCCTCCCCGGACACTTCGACGGAGAGAGCCTGCGCTCGCGCCGCCAGGTTTTGAGCGGCGGGATCGGCAGTGTCCTCGTGGCTTTTCATAACGGCGTACACATAAATTTTCTCGGCCGTCATGGAGATTTCGTCGCGAAGCCGAAGGCACGAGAGCAGATTTGACGCTGACTTCCCCAGTTCGCCCTTCATGGCCGACAGTTTCGGAAGCATGGCCTTCACACGGGCGAAATCGTTTTCGAAGTCGCCCTCCGCGGCATAGATGTCCGACAACTTCCACTTGAAGCCGTCAGGAATTTCATCCCTAGGGGGGATATCCCCTCTGGCGGGCATAATGTCCGGCGGCGCGAGCCTTTTAAAGGTAAATCCTGAACGCGTCGACATTTTCAAGCGTGTGTTCGGTGAGTCCCGAAATATTCGGCAGTTCCTGCCATTCTCCGCCGATACTGCATGAAACCCATCCTGTTTTCGAATTGAGCGCATCGGTATCGCCGGGACGCAGCCATCCCTTGAAAAACGGGGATTGTCCCGTGATATCCTCGAAGTCGATGCCTCGCAGTACAATATACTGACTCATCCCCCGCGTTTTCTGCATTTCGCTGGAATATGTATGGCTCAGGGGAACTATCTGAAAACCGCCTATTTCCATCTTCGGACATGTGGATACGCATATCACGCCGGGATGATTGGCGCGCACGCGGCCGAGCCCCTGATAGAGCGTGCCCTCGAACCTTCCGGTGCCGCTGACGCCGCTCTCCACAACGGCAAACTGGTGATCGCCCGAGTCGTCGTGATACCACGCCCTGCCTCCCGCGAAGTTTTCAATTTCGAGATACTCTATATCGTATTCAGGCCGATAGACTCGAATTTCAAGAGCCGTGGCGAATTGAAAGAGCTGTATGTTGTTGAAAAGCACCGGAATGCCGACCTGGTTGACGATATATACCGGGCTGCCGACAAAAGGAGCGTAATGCCCCCACAGGCCCGTTCCTCCGACTCCCTCCACAATGAAAGACGTCCCGTATCCCGGTGCGTTGGCAAACGTCTGGGACGGTATGAGGCTCATTGTCCGCCCAGTACCGTCCTCGACCGATATTTGAATGTGATGGGCGTTTGCCGCGGTAGCTATGATTTGTCCGCCTATCCCATATTTACTGGCGGTGAAGCCGGGATGCCTGCTCTTTTGAGGAACGGCCCTGACTCTGCCCATGTCCTCGGATGAACCGTCGGGAAAAACAATTTTCGCCTGTTCCCCAATCGTCATCGGAACGTGTATGGTAAACATGAGCCGCGCCGGATCTTCCACGTTGTAAATTGAAGCCTCGCTTGAAAACCAGCGGACAAAAACGGAAATGAAAACTACACAAAAGACAGTGAGGCGACGCCGCGCCGCCAAATACGAATTCACCTTCAACCAACCGCTTTCGCCGTGAACTATCGGGCATAATTCAAAAAAGCCGGAGCAAAAAATTATACCCGCTTTTCAGATTATGTTATCATAACACATAGCGTCAGCGTCGGGAGTTTTTATCAGCAAAAAATTTCCCGTAATTATTGCGTTGCCCCAGGTCATATAAAGCGATAAACTGACGGACGCACCCGCGGGAGGATTGTAAATGCGAAACCGCATATATCTGTCTCCGCCCCACATGGGCGGGGAAGAGATAGATTACGTAAAAGAGGCGTTCGAAACAAACTGGGTCGCCCCGCTCGGCCCTCACGTCGAAGCGTTCGAGCGCGAATGCGCCGCTTACGCCGGAACTAAGGCCGCGCTCGCGCTGTCGTCAGGAACGGCTGCGGTCTGGCTGGCGTCCGACCTGATGAACATCAGACGCAACGACGTTTTTTTCTGCTCGTCGCTCACATTCGTCGCCACGCTGGCGCCTCTGGTTCAGAGAGGCGCGGTTCCGGCGTTTATCGACTCCGAACCGGAATCGTGGAACATGTCTCCCCAGGCCCTCCGCGAAGCGTTCGACGACGCGCGCGAGACGGGCGTCATGCCGCGCGCCGTGATCATCGTCAACCTTTACGGCCAGGCATGCGACATGGATAATATCCTGCCGATATGCGCCGAGTACGGCGTTCCAATTATCGAGGACGCGGCGGAATCCATGGGAGCCCTCTACAAGGGCGTGCGGACGGGATCGTTCGGTAAGTTCTCCTTTTACTCGTTCAACGGCAACAAGATAATAACCACATCAGGCGGCGGGGTACTGCTCTCGGACGATGAGGAATCCATCGGGAGGGCGCGTTTTCTGTCCGCTCAGGCGCGCGACAGGGCGCCGTGGTACCAACACTCGGAAATCGGCTACAACTTCCGGATGAGCAACGTACTCGCAGGAATAGGCCTGGCGCAGTTGAAACTCCTGCCGCAAAGAATAGCCGCGCGCAAAACCGTATTCGAAAAATACCGCGAGGCCTTCTCCGGCGCGCCGGGCATATCCTTCATGCCCGAACCGGAGTGGAGCGCTTCCAATCACTGGCTAACGGCCATAACGATAGACCCCTTGAAGGCCGGCGTCGCGAACATGCGTCTGATGGAGGCGCTGGAGTCGGAAAATATCGAGTCCCGCCCGATATGGAAACCCATGCATCTTCAACCCGTGTTCGAAGGTATGAAATACTATCCCCATGAAGGACGCGACGTCGGGCGGGAACTCTTTGAAAACGGCCTGTGCCTGCCTTCCGGCTCAAACCTGACGGAGGATGATCAGGCCTTCGTGATTAAAACTATTTCGCGATTGCTGCGATGATACCGTATCGAACGGCAAAACGCGCGCTCGATATAGCTGGAAGCGCAATCGGTCTTTTTATCTTTTCACCCGTGATGCTGTGGGCGGCGATCAGGATTATGCGGGAAATGCGCGCGCCGGCAATTTTTCGGCAGACAAGGGCCGGGATGAACGGAAAACCCTTCAGCATCTGTAAATTCCGTTCCATGACAGACGCGCGGGACGAGGCGGGGAAATTGAAAAACGACTCTGAACGGCTGACGCCTTTCGGGAAATGGCTCCGTTCGACGAGCATCGACGAGCTGCCGCAGCTCTGGAACGTTCTGAAAGGAGATATGAGCCTTGTGGGTCCGCGTCCGCTACTGATGGATTACGTGCGTCTTTACAGCGCGCCGCAGCGCGTCCGCCTCGACGCGCCGCCCGGTATGACCGGATGGGCGCAGATAAACGGCCGTAACGCGCTGTCGTGGCCGGAGAAGTTCGCGATGGACGCGTGGTATGTAAAACACGCATCGATGGCGCTAGATCTCAAAATAATATTTCTTACAATAAAAAAAACGCTCGTGAGGGAAGGGATCTCCTCGCCCGAGGAAGTCACCATGCCGCGTTTCACGGGAGAAAACGGGAGGCAAAGCGGATAAAACCGTGAAAGATCACCCGAAGCTGCTGATGATAACCACTGTTCCAATCACCGTAAACGCGTTCCTGATTCCCTACGCGTGCTATTTTCGGGGACTCGGCTGGCAAGTCGACGCCATGGCAAACGGGATCGCCGAATTCAACGGTCTCCCAATCCACTTCGACAGGACATTCGACGTCGATCTGAGCCGCAATCCGCTGTCTCCGGACAACATGCTGAAAACAGCCGGCACGATACGGAAAATTGTCTATACTGAGGGCTACGACATCGTTCACGCGCATACGCCGGTGGCGGCGTTCATCGCGAGATTTGCCCTTCGCGGGCGCAAGCGCGCCGGAGGCCCCTCTGTCGTGTACACGGCCCACGGTTTTCACTTCTTTCAGGGAGGCGGAAAAACGCGCAATTTCATATTCCGTACGCTCGAAAAGATCGCCGGACCATGGACGGACGCCCTGATCGTCATAAACAGGGAGGATTTCGAAGCTGCGAGGAAATACGGCATAGCTCTTGAAGAAAATCTGACATACATGCCGGGCATCGGGCTCGACTTCTCCAGATACGACTCGTCGGCCGTCTCCAAAGCCGACATACGGCAGATACATGATCAGTTGGGGATAAAGAGCGGCGACGCGCTATTCTCGATGATAGCCGAATTCACTCCGTGCAAACGCCATCAGGATGTTATAGAGGCGCTTGCGGCAAGCAACAATCACAAAATACACGTCGCGTTCGCCGGTCTCGGCTCGCTGTTCGAGAAGACAAAGCGCCTGGCGAACGCTTTAAAACTGCAAAGCAGGGTTCATTTTTTGGATAACGTCAAGGACATCCGCCCGCTGGTATGCGCGTCCCGGGCGGTCATACTCGCATCCTCGCGGGAAGGTCTGCCGAGATCGCTGATGGAGGCGGCATGCCTGGGAATTCCAATTATAGGTTCGGACGCGAGGGGCGTGCGCGACGTGGTCTGTCCCAACCGGGGACTGCTCTATCCCGTGGGCGATATATTCGCGCTGAGAGACGCCATGCAGCGGATGTTCGAGGAACCGCATCCCAGGACGGCCCCGGACCAGGACTGGCGGATAGAAAACCTGCTCCAGCTCCATAGGGAACTTTATGAGGAATTGCTGCGACGGAAGGAATGACGGCGAATGCGCGTGATGTCAGTGTCCCTCGGCAGAAAAGGTTCTATTCCCCTCTATGGGCTGGAGATGACAAAAGCCCTGGCGAAAATATGCGACGTAAGCGTGTTGGTAGCGTCCGGCGCCTACAACATTGAAAAATGGCGTAACATCGAGTGTCCAACGATGGAGATACCGACATTCCACAATGGTTTGACAGGTTTTCTATCTTTTTTCAATATTCGCAAATTCATGAAAATTAAAAGATTCATAACATCACAAAAACCTGACATAATTTACTACGTGGGCACACACTACTGGAAACCGGTCATCGATCTGCTTGTTCCCTCCGATGTCCGCGTAGTTATGACGGTTCACGACCCAGTTATCCATCGCGGGGAGAATTATCTCGCGAGGCGCATCGCGACGGCCTTTGAAAGGAGAAAACCGGACGCCTATATCCTGCTGAACGAATCGCAAAAGGGCGGCTTCATAAGCGCGCGCGGGATACCGGAACACAGAGTCGCCGTCATACCGCACGGCATTTTCTTGAGCTATAGGGAACTGCCGACGAAACTTGAGAATTTCCCCGATTTCGTACCATTGACGGAAAACGCCGGGAAATATTTTTTATTTATAGGAAGGATAGCGAAATACAAAGGGATAATTACACTTCTCAAAACGTTCCAAAAATTGCCTGACGAGACCGGCAGGCTCCTGGTGATAGCTGGAAGCGGCAATTTTTCCAAGGATGAAAAGAACGAAATCTCGAAGATACCGGGCGGCAGTCTCAGAATTTTCAACCGATGGCTGGAGGACGCTGAAATGTCCGCGCTGGCGGCAAACGCGTACATGACGATTCTGCCTTATGAAGGCGCG
The DNA here is from genome assembly GCA_031269915.1 of Synergistaceae bacterium. Classification (GTDB taxonomy): domain Bacteria; phylum Synergistota; class Synergistia; order Synergistales; family Synergistaceae; genus JAIRKI01. The sequence goes on along the minus strand of JAISYN010000169.1, from coordinate 3,810 downwards.
ACGCAATCCGGCGTCATCCCCTTGTCCGCCGCTTTCGGAACGCCGTCGATCGCGTCGGATTCGGGCGGGCTTTCCGAACAGATAGTCGACGGCGAAACCGGGTTCATCTTTCGGGCGGGAAACATTTCGGAGCTGAGAAACGCGATAATCAAAGCCTCGGAGATGCCCGAAGAAGCCTACCGAAATATGAGGAACGCATCACTGCGATACGCTATGGAAAATTGGGATTGGAATATTCTGGCCGCGAGACTGGCGAGTTTTCTGGAGCGTACCGCCGAATAATTTTTGTCCAATGAATAACTTGTAAACGCGGCATTGATGAATACTCCGGTTCGGGTTCTATCATAAAACCTGAGGTTTGTTCTTTAAGCGCTTAAAATACCGCCGCGTCAATTTTTCATCGCTCGTTGTGATCGAAGATCATGGCCAGTCAGGTTATAATTCGTAACGTTTCCCTATTTGCTCCAGCGCCTTTCTCCATGATCCCCGGTACATGTGTAGGAGCTTAAAAATATATGAGTCACGCTATCTCCCCGTATCCCTTTTTTTCATGAGATGTCCGCGCCCCGCAGGCTACCCGAAGAACGTGCGCCATGAGAGTATCGGAGGCGTGTTCGGCCGGTTCGCCGCGCAGAATGCTCCCGGCGTCGAAATCCGTCCAGGCCGGATGTTTTTGTGCCGTTTCTGTGACGGCGGAAATTTTTATCGTCGGTATGACCGAGCCAAACGGCGTTCCGTGTTCCGTGGCGAACAAAATCATCTGCGCGCCGGCTGATACGAACGCCGTGCAGTCGAAGGGCGGGCTGCCGGTCCACGGTGTTATCGTCACGCCCGGCTTGCTTTGCGCGGCCTCGGCGCGTTCCAGAAAGCCGGTCACGGAAGAGCCGCCGTTTATGGGAAGGGCGGAGAGCGCGCGTTCCTCCGGCGTGGTGACTCCGTCCTTCCATTCGTCCCGGAATCGTCCGGGGAAATCCGATAAAAGCGTGTTGTCGGCGAATCGGGCCGCGTGCGCCATAAATTTCGCGAAAATTTTTTCGGACGTCACACGGTTCGCTATGGCGGCGGAACGAAAAAGCGCGGGGTTCCCGGCCGTCAGAACCGTGCCGCCTTCCGCTCCCAGCCGGCCGGCAAAAAATCCCAGGAGCGGGTTTGCCGTAAGTGACGATATTCCGTCTCCGGACGTCAGGCCAACGCATAGTTTCGATGCGGGAAATTCTTCTCTCACCCGCGGCGCGGTAGCCGCCAGGTCGTCCAGTAAGCGTGGTATGGCGTCACAGCCGCTCTGCCCCATGACGGCGGACAAAGCGTGACAACCGTCAGCCTGTGCCTGTTCGCAGATGTCCTGGGGACGCGGATATTCTCCATCGAGACCCGCGAACAGCACGCCGGCAGCGTTGGGACTGCGCGCGACTCCCGCGACAATATCGCGCGACAGGTCGTTGGGCTCTCCGTTTGACGGGGCTCTGTAGTCTATCAGGTTCACCGAATCTATCCAATATGGTTTGCGATATATGGACAGAATATACCTTATCTCACTCCTGACGCTCGCTCCGAGCGGTATCACCCAAAGACAGTTGCGTATTCCGGGGCGGAGCGCCCCACTCCTGCGGAATCCCATAAATTTCATATCTGACGCGCCGGCGCCGCACTCCGGCACGGGTATTGTTCCCGAACCCGTGATCTGGCGCAGATTGTGGCTGTGCACCCAGCTTCCCGCCGCTATATCGCAGATCGCCTCGCCAATGGGGACGCCGTATTTTATGACCGGTTCGCCCTCCCTTATATGCGCAATAGCGATTTTATGGAGCGGCGGCACCGACTCCCGTATCGCCGCCCCGCAGACGACGCTTCCGGCATTACCGCCGTCCGGCAGAACCGCCACGTTATCATGTCCGCATATGCGGACAAAAGTTAGAGAACAATTTCCGGACATGGCCTCCCAGCTTTCCCGTGCCGCGTCGTTCCGCTCTGGCGTGGGGATTATTTAATTTCGCTCCGTCCATATGCCGTCCGCTATCGGCGCGACGAAAGACGTAGTGGGAAGAGAGTCCCACGGGAACAGTATCCATGTGTCCTGGCTCACTTCTGTAATGAACGTGTCGATCATGGGGCGTCCTTCGGGTTTGACGTACAGCGCGGCGAAATGAATTCCCGGAAACATCCTCCTCACTTCTCTCGCGGTTCGGCCGGTATCCGCCAGATCGTCCACTATCAGCCATCTTTCGTCCATGCCGGCCAGATCGGGGCGTTTCAGGATGCTCAGATTATCGCTCTGGCTGCGAAGCGTGTAGCTGGATATGCAGACCGTATCCACGACCCTTATGTTCAACTCGCGGGCCACAATGGCGGCTGGAACCAAACCTCCCCGCGCTATGGCGACTATTCTCGACCAGTCGCGTCCGGCCGAAAGAAGTTTCCAGGCCAGTTCGCGGCAGTCGTTTTGCATCCGCTCCCAGGATATCGAAAAAGTTTTTTTGTAACGTTCGGCGGCGTCTTTCATGGCATTCCCTTCATCAAATAGCGGGCTGCCCGCCAGTTTCGGCGAGGCGGACGTCCATTCGATAGGCGCGTTCGCAATCCTCTGGAAACACCGTATCGCGGAGATGAAATGTCTCAGCCTTTGCCCCAACCGATTCGGCTCCGTCGAGAGCGCTGCGGATCATCGCGGCCGTGTTCCAGTTCTTCCTGGGGCCTCCGTTTATGGCCGTCACTTTTTTCATTGAAGCGTCCCCCCGTCTGCCATTATTTTGTTTGTTTCGTCTGCCAAGGGATATTTTACCACCGCCGGAACAGTTACGGCGAGTTTCAAAAACGAGCGGACAACGGCCCGCGCCGCCCGATTAAAACTCATGGTTCAGCTTTGGTGAACCCGACATATGCGAACGAACAATTCATTCTTGCACGATTTCGGTTTTAGTATAAAATATGTCAATAAACCCGGCTCATTTCCGGATCAATTTCACAAGAGGAGTGGTTGTTGTGGCCGCAAGGAAGATTTTCGCGATATTTTTCACGCTCGTGCTCTGTCTCGTCTCACCAAAGGCTTTCGCCGCGTTCCCGCCGCTCGAACCGCAAGCGATGAATCCCGGTTTCGTATATGTCGGTCCGGCCGCTGACGGAGGATGGAGCACGATGCACGACATAGCCCGCAAAATCGTCGAGGAGAAGTACCCTGGGCTGAGAAGCGGCATTGTCGAGTCGGTTCCCGAAGGGCCTGACGCGGAGCGCGTCATAGAGACCTTTATCCGCAACGGTTCCAGGGTCATATTCGCGACGTCGTTCGGATACATGGATCCCGTTCAGAATGTAGCGGCCAGGCACCCGGACGTGATCTTCATGCACTGCTCCGGCTACAAGCGCGCCGACAACGTAGGCACATACTTTGGCAGGATATATCAGCCGAGGTATCTCTCCGGCCTGGTGGCGGGCAAAATGACCAAGAGCGACGTAATAGGCTACATCGCGGCATACCCCATACCCGAGGTCATACGCGGGCTCGACGCGTTCACCATCGGAGTGCGCAAGGCCAATCCCAAGGCCGAGGTCAAAGTAGTCTGGCTCTTCTCGTGGCTCGATCCAGCCAAAGAAAAGGAAGCCACAAAAGCCCTGTACGATCTTAAAGCCGACGTCATAGGAATGCACGCCGACACCGGTTCAGCGCCGCAGGCCGCGGAAGAACTCGGCATATACGTGATAGGCTACAACAATGATATGAGCAATTTCGCGCCCACCAAGCATCTCACCTCGCCGATATGGCACTGGGACATCGTTTATGACTACACCCTCAAAGCGATACGAGATGGAGCTTGG
>JAISYN010000152.1 GCA_031269915.1 Synergistaceae bacterium | reverse complement strand
CCTTCCCAAACACGTCTTCCTGCGTTCTGAGACCTTCCGTGAGCTCGTTCAGCATCTCATCGGTGATATTCAACGATTCTTTCACTTTTTCCGTGTTGCTCATGTGTGATCCACCTCCTATTTAGATTTCATGACTTTCTGGTTTCACACACTTTATTTTACAGACTCGATATACCCGCCTTATGTTTATCCACCGATAAACTCAGGCCCTTTTTTCATGCCTTCATTTTTAACGTATTCTCATGAGTCTATTACTGCGTTTGGGTTATTTTATGTTACGCCATGTTGCTAGGTAATGGCGGAGAGCGCAGGATTCGAACCCGCGGTGGGTTGCCCCACAATTGATTTCAAGTCAACCGCCTTCGACCGCTCGGCCAGCTCTCCATTGTGATATTATAAGTGCAGTCTGGGAAATGACAACTATATTCTGAGGGGAAAGCGAAATCATGAGCGGAGGTTCCTTTATTCAGGCATGCGCGATAAGGGTCAGGTACAGCGAAACCGACAAGATGGGTATAGTTTACAACGCCAATTATCTCGTCTGGTTCGAGATAGCCCGCACCGAATACTGCAGGATAATCGGCAGGACTTATCGCAGTTGGGAGGAAGATGGGTATTTTCTCCCGGTTACGGAGTCGTATTGCAAGTACATATTTCCGGCGGAATATGACGATCTGGCTGAGCTTTACTGCCGCGCTCCGCTTGAGCAGATAAAACCGCACAGCATTTTGTTCGAGTACAAAATAAAATTAAATGCGAAAACTCTGTCCGAGGGATGGACAAAGCACGCTTTTGTAAACCCGGAGGGCAAAATTTACAGAAAGAACAATAAATTTCAGCAATGGCTGATAGGGGAGTCCGGTAAAAATGCCGCGTTCATGTAGGAGGCGTTCTTTTACGCTCATAGAGGTTCTTGTCACCGTCGCCGTACTGTCCGCGATTTTATCCGGGTGTCTCGTATCGGGAATTTCTCTTATAAAACGTTTTTCGGACGGCAGGTCTGACCTCGTCGTAAACGGCGAAGTTGAGGACGCCGCCGCGTGGCTCGAGAGCATCATAAGAAGAGCGCTTCTGCGAAGGGCCGATTTCACGCTTATGGTGTCGAGTGGCAGCGCGGAACCGTGGCTCAAGGTATTGTGGAAACAGTCCGGCGAGCGCGAGGAATGGAACGCTAAAAACATAGCTTTCAAAAGCGGCAGGATCGATTCGATATCCTATTCCTACAGCAACAGATTTCAAACCCTCACGCCGGCGCTCACAATGAGCGTCTGCTATGGAGACGGCAGCGGAGAACGCACGCGCTGGCTCATCTCCATTTCCGCGTACGGCTTCGTTAAAACTTACCACCAATCTTGACTATGCCTGTTTCTAGGTGTAGTATCTCAGTAAAATGACTTACTCAAAAAATTTGAATTTTTTGCAGTGAATTTGCAATGAATTTTATACCTGAAGGGCGGAGCTGCCTGTTCACAGCTTTTATTTTTAAAACCGCGTTACCGCGAGCAGGTATATTGCGCTACGAGGAGGCGAATGAAGCGTATGAAATCATTAAAAGCGTTGTTCTGGATGATGTTCGTATTCGCGATATTCTTCCCGGGAATGGCCTTTGCTCATCCTCCGCGAGAAGTGCGCCTGGATTTACGCCCCGGAGGCGAACTCGTGGTATACGCGGCACACACGGTAGACGACCCGCAAAAGCATTATATCTATCGCATAACCGTTTACGCGAACAATAACATAGTCGCGACGAGGGATTATAAAAGCCAGAACGGAATGGACGGGCTAACGGATGCTTTTGCTGTAGGCGATCTGCCCTCGGGCACGAATTTGAAGGCGGAAGCGTTCTGCGTCATAATGGGAAGCGCGACCGGAACCGTGGTGGTTCCGTAATTATAAGTTTCATCAATGGCGGGAGGTTCGATTCCGCCGCGGTTTAGTAACAAGTACCTGACGCGCGAATTCGCGCTATTTCGCCTGGGGAGGTGGCGGACAGAGGAATATCGATTGAGCTTTAGTTTTTGTTTGTCAATTTTTGCATCCATAAAGTATTGAAGGGAGAAAAAATTTATGACTACGTTTCTGATAGGTCTGGCGATCCTTTTCGGCGGAGGTTTTTTCTATGGGAAAATATGTGAACACGTGATAAAGCCCGACGATAGAAAGACGCCGGCGTTCGCAAAAGAGGACGGCGTCGATTACGTTCCGATGAAAACCTGGAAAAACAGTCTCATCAACCTGCTCAACATAGCTGGCACCGGTCCGGTGCTCGGGCCCATACAGGGTATTTTGTTCGGCCCCATAGCGTTCATACTTATTCCGATAGGGAACATACTCGGAGGCTCGATGCACGATTACTTCTCGGGGATGCTCGCCCTTCGCAATGGGGGGATGCAGATGCCTGACCTCGTGAAGAAATATACCAACAACGTCGTGTTCAACATCTACAACATATTCATCTGCCTTTTGATGTTACTGGTAGGGGCTGTGTTCATCTATACTCCGGGAGACATAGCGTCGACTCAGGTGTTGGGTTTTTCTGGTAAAGCCACCGACGTTTCGACGTGGGTCGTTTATGGATGCATTTTCGTCTATTATATCGCGGCTACCATGTTCCCGATAGACAAGATAATTGGCAGGATTTATCCGATTTTCGGCGCCATACTCCTTTTCTCGGCCGTCGGGGTTTTTTGCGGAATTTTTCTGAAAGGCTATCAACTGCAGGAATTTACATTGGCGTCTCTTTCAGGAGGGCATCCTTTCAGCCAAAAACTTATCCCGATGTTTTTCATCACGGTCGCCTGCGGAATAGTCTCGGGTTTCCACTCGACGCAGACGGCTATTATCTCGCGCAATGTGACGAATGAGCATCAGGGGCGCATCACGTTCTACAACATGATGGTGCTCGAAGGTTTTATCGCCATGATATGGGCGGCCGCGGCCATGGGCGCGGTATCGGTCAACATAACAAACAGCGAGCAGTTGTTCAAGGCTCCGGCCCAGGTCATCGGCATTGTCGCCCGCGATATGCTCGGTTCAGTGGGCGGCATGGTGGCGATATTAGGCGTTATAGTCCTGCCGATTACCTCAGGAGACACGGCGCTCCGTTCCCTGCGTCTGATGATCGCCGATTTCCTGCGTCTCAGCCAGAAACCACTGAAAAACCGCCTGTATATTTCGATACCGGTTTTTGTTCTGGTAGCCGTGATACTGTGGCTCGCTAAAACATCTCCCGATGGATTCAACATGCTTTGGAGGTATTTCGCCTGGAGCAACCAGACGATATCTATATTCGCGTTCGCGATAATAACCATTTACCTTCTGGGCAAGGGAAATAAAACCGCAGCATTCATGTCGCTGGTTCCAGGCGCCTGGTATTCGTTCATAACTTTCAGCTTCATCTGCAACGCCCCTATAGGGCTGGGATTGAGTTACAACGTTTCGATGATTCTCGGAGCCGTTTTCGCCGCGGCGTATGCTTTCCTGACGTTTCGCCAAGGCGTGAAACTACATGAGTTGAAAGCGCCGCTCGAAGCCGTGGCGGTCTATTGAGGCGGAAGTTAGCCGTCCGGCGATCTCGCCGAAGTTCATGAGCGTTCCCGGGAGCCGGATTCGGCTCCCGTTTTTTTACCGCTTATACCCCCGATATCGCGGCTAAGTCCTCCACGTTCAGGTATTTTTCGATGTGATCCGACAGATCGTCGAGCGCATCGTCGATTTTTTTCCAGTATACCGGCCGTTTTTCACCGCCGGCGCCGCCGCGAAAAACCGAAAGATATCTCGCTCTGTACGAGTCACTCGTGAAGAGTCCATGTACATAGCAGCCTTCCGTGCGCTCGTCTTCACTGCGCGCGCCTTCCGGGACGCCGTCGAGACTCAGCATCGGTCTGTCTGTCCCAGGGCCGCGGGTCGAACCCATATGTATCTCGTATCCGGTCACATCGTCGCCGTGCTGAGTGACGGCCGTAAAACGGCGCAGCGTTTTTCGCGGCTCCATGACGGTTGCAACGTCGAGCAGGCCAAGGCCCGAAACTGTCCTCGGTTCAGGATTTTCCGACGCGCAAGGATCGGAAACCTCCATGCCAAGCATCTGATATCCACCGCACACGCCCAGCACGCGTCCGCCCCTGTGAAGGTGGGCCGCGATATCGATATCCCAGCCTTGAGCCCTCAGGAAGTCCAGATCTCCTATCGTCGATTTCGTGCCGGGAATGACGACGAGATCTCCGTCGCCCGGTATCGCCTTGCCTGGCGGAACATAGGCGAGATCCACGTCGTTCTCGGCCGCCAGAGGATCGAAGTCGTCGAAATTCGATATCCGCGAAAGCTCGAGAACATATATTTTTATCCTTGCGTCCCCCGGATTGCCGCGTTTCCCCTGATATGACGAATTAGAGCCGGGAAGCGCCATCGAATCCTCGGCGGGGAAGGCGGACGCGCCTTTGAACCACTGAAGCACGCCAAAGCACTGAAGTCCGGTGTGTCTGCCGATGATATCCACGGCCGGCTTCAGAACCTTGTAATCGCCGCGGAATTTATTCATTATGTAACCGCGCAGCAGACGGCGTTCGTCGTCGGGCAGGAGATACCACGACCCGACGACCGCCGCCAGGGCGCCGCCCCGGTCTATGTCGGCGACAAGCGCTACCGGGACGTCGGCTTCCACGGCGAAACCCATATTCGATATATCGCCCTCGCGCAGGTTTACTTCGGAGATGCTGCCGGCTCCCTCGACTATCACAAGGTCGGATGCCGACCGCAGCCGGCCGAAGCTTTCCATGACGAACGGCATCAGCGTTCTCTTGTACGAAAGATAATCGGCCGCGCTCATCGTAGCGCGCGAGTGACCCTGAACCACAACCTGGCTTCCTTTGTCGGACTCCGGCTTCAACAGTACCGGATTCATGTCGGATACCGGCTCGGTTCCGCAGGCTCTCGCCTGGAGCGCCTGAGCGCGGCCTATCTCGCCTCCGTCGGCGGTGATGGCGGCGTTGTTCGACATATTCTGCGGCTTGAAGGGCATCACCCGCAACCCGCGCCTCGTAAAACAACGGCACAACCCCGCAACAATGAGTGACTTTCCGGCATTCGAAGCGGTTCCCTGTATCATCAGCGCTCCTTTGCTCAAACCATTCGCCTCCAGCCCATTCGGTTTGGGAGCCTTCGAAAAGACGTCATTACATCGACAGCGATAACAGGTTCCTGTATATCGGATAAGGCCATATATCGGCCGAAATCAGCAGTTCTACCTCATCGCATTTTTTACGGACGTCCCGCATCATGGGCACTACTTCGCCGACTATCGCTTCCGCGCGCTCGCGAGTCGGCAGATCGGTAATTCGAGCTTTCAATTCCGCCAGGCTGTCCGCAGCTTTCAGAAGTTCCGCTTTCGCTTTAGCGAGCTTACTTATAAACTTCTTCAATTCGGCGCCCTCCGGGAATTTTTCTCCTTCGAGAGCGGCAAAGGAGTCGCGCTCCAGGATCATCTGCTTCGATACCGCCGGCAGAACACCTTCGTATAACATGCCGAACATCAGCGCTAATTCGACCTCTATAGCGGTGCAGAATGACTCCATGCGGATATCGTGAATGCTTTCTATCTCGTTTTTCTTGTAGACGCCAAGTTCTTCCAGCATTTCCACAGTGCTAGGTTCGAGCATCAGGTCGATAGCCTGCGGCGTCGTTTTGGACTTAATCAGCCCTCTTGTTTCGGCCTCTATCCTCCACTCCTCCGTATAAGCGTCGCCCTCGAAAACTATGTTCCCGGCGTCCCTCATGACCTCGATCATAACCTCAATAGCGGCGTCAAGCGGATCGGTTCCTCCCTCGACCTTTTTTTCCATCATAGCCGTGACCTTTTTGATACCCCAGCTCCATATAGTCGCAACCGCCGTCACGGGCAGCGCGAGAGCCTGGGACGCCCCCGGAACCCTGAACTCGAACTTGTCGCCGGTAAAAGCGACGGGGCTCGTCCTGTTGCGGTCGCTGTCGAACGCGTTTATCTGGGCCAGCTTGGCGAGACCGAGATCCACCGTAGGGCGTTTTTTGAATTCGGGCAGGCCGTGCTCTATCTCGTGGAACATCTCGGTGAGGGCTTCGCCGAGATAGACGCTGATTATCGCGGGAGGCGCCTCGTGCCCCCCGAGCCGGTACATGTTGCCAGCCGTAGCGTTCACGGCGTGCAGGAAGCCGAAGTGTTTGGATATGCCATAAACCAGCGACGTGAGAAACGTCAGGAATACGATATTTTTGCGCTGGTTTGTCGACGGTTTCAACAAATTGCGCCCCTCGCTGTCCATCAGGGAGAAATTCAGATGTTTGCCGCTTCCGTTCATGTGGTCGAACGGCTTCTCGTGAAACAGCAGCCTCAGATCATGCTCCCGGGCTCCCTTGCGCATGGTCTCCATTATAATCTGGTTCTGATCGCACGCGATATTGGCCTCGGCGAAAAGAGGCGCGAATTCGAACTGGCAGCGCGCCACTTCGTTATGCCTCGTCGCGAGAGAGATGCCCAGCTTCGCGAGGTCGCGTTCGACGTCCTCCATGTACGAAAGCACGCGTGTTGGAATAGCGCCGAAATAGTGATGATCCAGCTTTTGATCCTTGGCCGGCTGCGCGCCTATTATAGTTCTGCCGCAGAACCGGATATCCGGACGTTTCTGAGCCCTCGGCCTGTCGAGCAGGAAATATTCCTGTTCGGCGCCCACTGTCATGCGCACGTATTTTATACCTCTCTGCCCAAAGAGCCGGAGCAGTTTCAGAGATTGCGACTCGATCGAGTCGAGTGAGCGAAGAAGCCCTGTCTTGAGATCCAGCGGCGTGCCGTCGAACGACAGGAACACGGATGGGATGCAGAGAGTGCCGCCCTTCCTGCTTTTGACGATGAACGCGTTGCTGCTGATGTCCCAGACGCTGTAACCTCTCGCTTCGAAGGTAGATCTGCGGCCCGCGGATGGGAAAGAGGAGGCGTCGGGTTCTCCCTGCATGAGGTCCGAACCTTTGAACGTTTCGAGCGGCGTGCCGTCGTCGGACGGCAGCGTAAACGCCATGTGCTTTTCCGCCGTGATTTCAGTGAGCGGATGAAACCAGTGCGACCAGTGCGTAGCGCCGTTCGCTATGGCCCACTCCTTCATGGCCATCGCCACTATGTCGGCATCGCCCGGATCGATGGGCTTACGCCCCACCATCGCATCTTCGAGGTTCGCGTAGACATTTTTGGGCAGATGCTCTTTCATCGCGCGTTTGTCGAACACCAGAGCCCCAAATATATCCCTCACACGCTCGAACTTTTCACTATTTTTCGAACCGTCCGCCTTGCATTCAACCATCTCTTTCGACCTCCCTAAGATTAAGCAGATACAATGTTTTACATTACCGCTTATTCAGCTTAAAATACAGCATAAATCGAGCCAAAAGCTAACTAAAGCAGATTATCATGTATCATATGCAAAATCAAGAGCTTTTGATAATTTTTTATAATTTTGCGGGGGATATTCAATTTTTATATAGAACATAGCTTCTTGAAATCACTGAATTTGCATGGTTTTTAAGGAAGTTCACGACGACGCCCTGATCAGGGACATCAATTTAATTGTTGTCCCTGTGGTTTTAATGGATCTAAAAAATTTTTGATTTTATCCCTTGGCTATTAAATTTTAAGCGATTTTTTCCCAATTTATGCCAAAATATTCTAATGACGGGATTCCATTCTTATTGCTAGAATGTGGCGGGCTGATACAAACAAGACTAGGAGGAATGATTATTGAACCTTCCAACCTTCAAGGGCGGCATCCACCCGCCGGAAAGCAAATCGCAGACGGCGGACAGGGAGATAGAAATGCTCTCTCCAAGGGG
>JAISYN010000113.1 GCA_031269915.1 Synergistaceae bacterium | reverse complement strand
ACCTCGGTGATGTCCTGATTGTCCAGAAATTTCAGGACATCGTCGCCAAGTTCGCGCTTCATTTTTTCTACAAGACGTCTGCGTACTTCATCTGTCATCATGCCGCCGCACCAAACCCTCTCCAGATCGTCATCTTGGACCCGAATACCTGTTCTTATGCTTTTGCGCCTGTTAAGATGCCTGTCAATGTAAAAAATATATCAGGAATTTTGTGATAAGAACGAAAGTCAAAAAAACATGACGTTCAGGACGCCGCGGATGTCCGACAGGTTATTGACATAGTTCGACATGATGAATAAATTATGAAGAAATAAATGGCGAGGTGTGAAGCGTGAAAATGCATAAAGAGCGCGCGTACTTGAGGTTTATGTTGCTTTTGACGGTACTGTGTTCGGCGTTATCCGCCTTTCCACGCGCGGCGTCGAGCGAAGAAGCGGTGCCGCTGCCGAGCAGGCTCGAAGGAAGAAGCGGTGCCGTGCCGGCAAACGACGAGTCGAAGATGGTGGAGGAGTGGTTTCGCGCTACCGGCGTCGCGCCTGGGGAAAACAGTTCGCCCTCCCCGCGGCCCTACATGATGAACAGGGCGCGGCGCGATTTCCTGTTTGGCGCGGCGCGGCCCACAATACTTTGCAGGACCGGAATGATAACCGATATTGAACTCGAACCGGGCGAGCAGGTGAAGAACTTCAGCATATCCGATGGACAGCGATGGTCGATATCCGCCGCGTGGAACGGGGACGCCGTCAATCTGGTGACGCATATACTGCTGCGGCCGTTCTTTCCGGGATTGAAAACGAGCCTCACGATTTATACGGATCGCAGAACGTACTCCCTGGATCTATTGTCGAGCCTCGACGGTCTCCACATGGCTTACGTGGGATTCAGATATCCGACAGAGGCGCCGCCTCACGAAGATGAACCGATCCCGTCCGGGCGTTACCGCGATCTGCTCGTCGAGTATAAAATCATCGAGGACTCCGCCGGCAGCGAAAAACCGGCGGTTCAAAAGCGTGTCGACGCCGCCGAGTTGAAGTTTGGATACTCCATAAAACCGGTTAAGGGCGGGAAGAAAAAAATTTCCTGGATGCCGAAATCAGTCTACGACTCGAATGGCCGGACGTATTTCGTCATGCCCAACAACGCGGAAAAAGTTATGGAGCAACTGTCGCTGTTTGTAACGAGGGGAGACGAAAGGCTATTGATGCCCGTCAAAGCGGTGAAAGATGACCTTCTGATGGCCGAGACGGTTTTCGCCGAGGCGTTGCTGAGGCTGGACGGCGACGAGGTATCGATTGTAAGGCCGCGGCAGGGGAATTGACGCGCTGCCCGAGAGTGGTGACCTGTGCATAGATAAATTGCTCACAAATTTAGTAATAGCAATACTTGGACAGCTACACTAATATGTAATGCGCAGATGATAATTGTCCGAGTTTCTACAAACGATTATCTATCTATCGGTCAGCACTCTCCTCTATCTGAAATACCGCGCGACGGGGTATTTGGTCTGAGCTCTGGCAAGGGCGCTCAGCAGATTTTTCCTGAAGGTTTTCAAATCCTGCATCCCCCCGGGCAGGGGAGTCTGTGCCAAAACCGTGTTGCCCAGGCGCAAAAGACCATTCCCTTCCAGTTGCAAATCGTACGGGGGCAGTTCCATCTGAAAATCCCGGTCAAGAATTTCTCTGGCCCGCGTCAGTGCCTTCAGGGTTCTGTCATTTTGTGGCCCATTCCAGACCGAAACGCCGTCTACAAGCAGACGAATATCGTTTCCCGTCTCTTCTATGGAAGTTATCAGGAGATGAAGCGGATCTTTCCTCATCAGCCTGATATTCAGGGATTTCAGTTTATTGCTCATGGCCTCGATACGCTCGGTCGACTCCGGGTGATCCATGTAAATGCCGTATTCTCGGATGGGCTGCTTCATTTCTTCGTGCATGAAGCCCTCCATGACGGTGACCATCGCCGTCGGTGAATAGCCTGAGGCGATCAGCGCATCAAGCCCCATACTGTCGGCCTCTTTTTCAAATTCGATGGTATAGGCGCTGTTGATGGCGACCTGAGCAACCTGAGCCAGCACCACCGGGGCCATGGCTCCTCCGCTGAGTACCATAACGGCCAGAGCCGCCAGAGAAAGTTTGTTCGATTTTGCCGCCATTTTCAATCCGTGGCTCTGATCCACGTGGATCATTTCATGGGCCATGACGGCCGCAATTTCTGCATCGGAGTGCAGGAGGTCCAGCATTTTTGACGTGAAAAAAATGAACCCGCCCGGAAGACAAAAAGCATTGGCCACGTCCATACGGATAATACGGACCTCGTACGGAATTTCACGCTGCAAATGTGGCTTCAGCCTGCTTACGATCATGGTAAGACGAGCGATTCGCGCAGGATCCGCGATCAGCTCGAAACGTTCCTCTATTTGCCCAACCGCCCTGCGGCCTATTTTCCTCTCTTTGAGCAGCTGAGGATCGGTAATGCCCTCGTCTTCCGATACGATGTCTCCGGAGAAAGCGGCATACGCTCCGGGACAAAAAACGACGTTCCCTGTCATCAGGAAAAAGATCAGTGAAATCAAAGAAAAGGCGGGGGAAAAGAAATTTTT
>JAISYN010000086.1 GCA_031269915.1 Synergistaceae bacterium | reverse complement strand
CCGAGTACCGCTATACGGGGGCTAATTTCGCCGACCGCGCGGAAAACGTTTTGTTCGATTCGAGAGGAGTAATAAACATCGGGGCGAAGTACAGCTTGAGCCCTTCGGCCACGCTGACCGTAGGCGTCGACGACCTGTTCGACGAAGCCGACGACTGGCGGATGTACCCCGCAGGCGGCCTCAACGGCCCCGTTCGTATGCTCTGGTACCCCGTCGAGGGACGCTCGTTCTACGCCACGCTCGATATGGAGTTTTAGGATTCCGGGCACGAGACCGAAGCGGGGAACTATTCACAACGCGGGCGCTTTCAGAACCGTTAATGGCGCGGTATGCTCTCACCAAGCGCTTTTTTGACGATGTATGTCAAACCGCATATTGCGCCGACAACGGCAAGAGCAGCTTCAACTAACAGGAAAAGATAGAAGAAAATAGCGTGTCCAAAACTGTGACTTGGAATTCCGATTAGCGCAAAAATGGACGAAAAAAGCAATATAAATGATGTCGCAAATGCGTTTATGCAAAATGAAAGCAGAATACGGGTATTCTTCCTAGAAGTTAGAAATGCGGCTATGGAAATTGGAATAATGGCAATGGTAACGGCAATATGCTCAAGAACAACAATCTGAAGGGGTATGACCTCAATAGACTTGCGAATGTTATAACCCCCGAAACTGCGCAATATTATAAAAAAACAAAATATCCCGATGTGCGCCGCTAAGGCAACCCGTATTACGCGCGACATATGTCCTCCTCTAGCTCGTGCTGCAAGCGTAGGCCACCAGAACCGGCTTGCCCGTGACTCCGCCGGTCGCTTGTATGCGGACTATGCCGCGCCGTTCGCGCGCGAACCAGCCGGACGGATAGCCGCTCAGCAGGTCATATTTCGTAGTCGTCGGAAGAAGCGGCAGATCTTCACGGTCTTTTACGTGTTCCGGACGAAGGCCGCGTTCGGCCATCTTTGCCGCGTAAGGGCGCCCGGTATCAATCAGGCATTGCAGCAGCGAACGCAGTTTCACGTATTTTTCCTCAGGATCGATCAGTTTTTCAGCCCTGTTGAGCCTCGTCATTCCGATAATCCCCCCGCGCCCAAAGGCGCGCGCTTGCGGTTGAACCGCGGAGCGGTATAATGATTCAGGCGCAAAATATTTTATCATCTCGCAAGGAGGATAACCATATGAAGAAAATCGTCGATCTGCTGCACGAAGCCGGAGTATTTCACTTTGCCACTGTTGACGGGGATCGCGCACGGGTGCGGCCCTTCGGGTTCGTGATGGAATTCGGGGGAAAGCTCTACTTCACGACCGGAAACCAGAAACCGGTCTACCGCCAGCTCAAAAAAAATCCCAACGCCGAGATATGCGGAATGCTGCCCGGCGACAGATGGATACGCCTCGAAGGGCGCGCCGTTTTCGACGGGAACCTCTCCGCCAAAAAAAGCGCTTTCGAAGCGTACCCCAATTTCAAACATCTCTACCAGACGCCCGAAAACCCGACATTCGAAGTCTTTTACCTGGAAAATCCGTCAGCCACGATGTACTCCATGACCGCCGCCCCGGAGAAGATCCTTTAACCCGAGCGCATACGGAAGAATCCACGTGAAACCTGTTATAACCTTCGTTATCGGCGGAGCGAGGAGCGGCAAGAGCACGTTCGCTGAATCTCTGGCCTCGGAGTCCGAAACAGACATAATTTACGTCGCGACCGCCGACGCCGGAGACGCGGAGATGACCGCGCGGATAAATCACCACAGGGAACGGAGACCCATGGAGTGGAAGACATGGGAGGGCGACATAAAATATCTTCCGCGCGAAATAAAAAAACTGGCGCGGAACGATTGCGTCCTGCTGCTCGACTGTCTTACCATGTATATAAGCGGATTGTTCATTGCCGCTCCGGAATCGACTTGCGAAGACGTCCTGGCGTGGTCGCGGGCGGAGAGGAAAATATTGGACGACGTGAGTGAAATTTTTTCGGGTTTCATGGAATCGGGAGACGGGCAAAAGCGCCTCATAGCGGTCAGCAATGAGGTCGGTTGCGGGATCGTCCCTTCTTTTCAGACAGGCAGAAGGTTTCGCGACCTCCAGGGGCGAGTCAATCAAATCGCCGCCGGCAGAGCGCACGAAGTGGCGCTCATGGCGGCCGGCATCCCTTTGTGGATCAAATCCCGCGGTTCGGGAACGGAATAAGCCGATGAACGCCTTTGCCGAAGCCGCCAGGAGGATAACGGAATACGCGGAGCGCTTCGCCGGCGAGGTACGGCTGGACGGTTTCGCGAAAGAACTGTTAAATAGATTCTTGGCGGTCTGGACTCTTATAACGAGAATACCCCTGCCTGGGACTTCGCGGCAGAGGACGCGCGCGCTGCCGTCTGCTGACGCTATGACGATGATTCCCGTTGCGGGCGGGCTGTTCGGCATCCTCGCCGCTCTGCCGGCGTGGATAATCTCCGCGGCGGCGCCTCCGGTTGCCTCCGCCTGGATAGCCTGCGCTATTTACACTGTTCTCGGCTGGAGCCTGCATCTTGACGGATGGGGAGACCTGTGGGACGGCGTGGGGTCCGGCGCGAGAGGCGACGCCCTGCGGGCGGTGATGAAAGACAGCCGGGTGGGAGCTTTCGGAGTGGCGGGCATAGCGTTCGCGATAGCTATTCGGGCGGCTCTGATCGGCGCGATGGAGCCGGGCGGATGGATATCCGCCTGTGCCGTCGCGGGTGGAGTTGGGCGCTTCGGAGCGAATGTTACCGTACTGTTTGGGAAATACCCGTGGAAGGAAGGAATGGGCCGCGATATCGTGAGAAATTTCAAAGGTTATCAGTTGTTCTGCTCTTTCCTCGCGGCATGTTTTCTCTTTCCGTTCGCTCCCCTCGGATGGACTGCCGGGATGATTCTGTCCGGCGCCGCCGGAGCGTCTCTCGCGTATTGGGCCGGCAAAAACCTCGGCGGCGTCAACGGGGACGTCATAGGCGCCTCGGCCGTATTATGCGAGCTGCTGGTCCTTTTAGCATGTTCGGTATAGCGCGCCCGTTTCCGCGCATAGAACTGATAGCGTCCGACATGGACGGCACCATGCTCGACAGCGGCACGCGGATACCCGAGAAAAACAGGCTGGCGGTGGCGGATGCTATCCGGAGCGGCGTGGCCGTCACGATATCGACGGGCCGCATGTACAAATCCGCCCTGGCATTCGCGGAGCGGCTCGGTATCCGCGAAGTTCCGCTGATATGCTACAACGGCTCCATTATACGCAGGACGAACGGGGAAACGCTGTCGCACGTAAGGCTCGACATGGATGTGGCGCGCGGGCTTCTCGATATTTTCAGGGAACGCGGCATATACGTTCAGTCGTACATCGACGACGAACTCTACGTACGCGACTTCGACGATCAGAAGTATATATACTACTACAGCAACTTCGGAACAGCGGGGAAATCCATCGGCGACGGTTTATACGCGCCGGAGACTCCTCCTACCAAGCTGCTCGCGATGACGTCGGGTCTCGATGCGTCGCGCGATCTGATGCGCGAACTCTCCGAGATTTTCGGAGACAGGCTTTACGTGACCACATCGAACGCGGATTTCGTCGAGATGATGAATCCCGAGGCGAGCAAGGGCAAATGTCTGCGAAAACTCGCCGACATTCTGGGAGTGTCCATGGAAAATGTGATGGCCCTGGGGGACGGGGACAATGACGCTGAGATGATAAAAATGGCCGGTATCGGAGTGGCGATGGCAAACGCCAGAAACAGCGCGAAACTGGCCGCCGACGTCATAGCGCCGTCCAATGACGAGTGCGGAGTGGCGTGGGCCATAGAAAAATACGTGCTTGCGGACCGAGTCTGAGCGCCAGCCGGCCGGTTCAGTCGCTTAGGCCTCGGACAAACGCCCTGACAGACGCGAGAAGGCCTTCTATGACGCTCATATCTATATCGCCGATGTTCCCTATTCGGAATGTGTCGGCATTGGATATCTTGCCCGGATACAGCACGTAACCGTCGGATTTGACGTGTTCGTAGAGGTCGCTGAAGACAAAATTCCCGACTTTCGGATAGTGGAACGACGTTATTATCGGCGATTGAAGTTCCCGTTTCAGAAACGTCTTGAAGCCAAGTTCCTCCATCCCGCTTGCCACCCGCGCCTGGAGGGCTTTGTACCTCGCGAATCTGGCCGGGATTCCTCCCTCTTCGTCGAGTTCGGCTAGCGCTTGAATGAAAGCAAGCACCGCGTGAGTCGGAGACGTAAAGCGCCACTTCCACTCATTCTCCAGGACCCGCCACTGATCGTACAGGTCGAGGGAGAGAGATCTGGCGTTGCCTTCGCAATTTTCCAACGCGCTTCTTTCCGCGATCACAAAGCCAAAACCGGGTACCCCTTGGACGCACTTGTTCGAACTGCTTATCAGAAAATCCACTCCGAGTTCCCCGGCATTGATGGGTATACCTCCGAAACTGCTCATCGCGTCCACAATCAGCGTTTTACCGTGTGCTTTGACGACGCTTCCGACTGAGGCTATGTCGTTAAGTATGCCTGTAGTCGTCTCGCAGTGAATAATAGCGGCGTGAGTCACATCCGGGCAAGTTTCAAGCGTGCGCGAAACCGCTTCGGCGTCAGGTATTTCGTCCTCCCCGCAGGATAAAACTTCATGGCTGATGCGCAAAACTCTGGCTATATCCGCCATTCTCCTGCCGTAAGCTCCGTTCTCGACGATTAACAGTTTGCCATTCTCGGGTACCGCGCTCCCCACGACGGACTCAACGGCAAACGTCCCGCTTCCCTGCATGAGTACGGACGTGTAACGGGAGCGGGACGATTTGCCCGCCGCCAGTTCGACGAGTTTGCTCCGCAGATGCCGTACCCGATCGTTGTAGTCGGAATCCCATGTGCTCAGGTCACGGAGCATGGCTTGCTTAACCGTGGCCGTGGTAGTGAGCGGCCCGGGCGTAAGAAGCGCATACTCGCCGTGTTTGCCGGTTTCCGAGCCTGTCATTACCCTGCGCTCCCAACGGCGGAGCGATTCGCCGCTCTCCGCGCTACCGCGTATCCGCCCGTTTTCGCGTTGTATACATGGCACGCCTCCGGGGGGATATTTACCCTTATCGGTGAATGCTTGGGACGCGAGACATAGCGATCGGAGGGAATATCGATCAACAGACAGCTTCCGCATCGGGTTTCCACCTTGATCTGTACCACGCCCCCCTTGAAGTTGTGCAGAACGACGTTTCCCGATATGATGTTTTTATCGCCCGAATCCGATATGCTGATATCCTCCGCTTTAAAAAATACCGCAATGCCGTCGCCCGCCGAGACTTGTCCGTTCAGCGGGGGCAGTTCCATCGAATATTCGCCGCTGAGCAACGCGCGGGGAG
Organism: Synergistaceae bacterium; assembly: GCA_031269915.1. Taxonomy (GTDB): domain Bacteria; phylum Synergistota; class Synergistia; order Synergistales; family Synergistaceae; genus JAIRKI01. Next base: position 3,320 of record JAISYN010000086.1, on the reverse strand, counting down.
GGTCGACCGATGTCACCACGCCGTCGAATTTTGACGTTGCCCCTATGAATTCGGCCGTGAACAAGTTAGTCGGCCTGCTGTAGATATTCTGAGGCGAATCCACCTCGACCACTTCCCCCATGTTCAGCACCGCTATTTTGTCGCTGATGGCCAGTGCCTCGCTTTGATCGTGCGTGACGAACACCGTTGTAATTTCGAGTTCCATCTGCAATTGGCGTATTTCGTTCCGCAGCGACGTCCTCACTGCGGCGTCCAGGGCGGAAAGCGGCTCGTCCAGCAGAAGTATCTGCGGATTCGGCGCCAGCGCTCTCGCTAGCGCGACCCTCTGCTGCTGTCCGCCGGAGAGTTCGTGCGGATACTTGTCTTTTTCTCCGTCCAGCCTCACTTTTTCGAGCCAGTACATCGCCCTTGGCCCCGCCTCGGTTTTTTCGAGCCCCATCATCTGCAGGCCGAAACAGATGTTCCTGAAAGCCGTCATGTTTGGGAAAAGGGCGTAATTCTGGAAGACCATGCCTATCTTTCTCTTCTGTACCGGGACGGCCGAGAAATCGCTCCCGTCGCACAGGAGTTCACCGCCGTCCATCCGCTCCAGACCCGCTATGATCTTGAGCAGCGTGCTCTTGCCGCAGCCGCTTGGTCCCAGAAGGCTCAGAAATTCGCCCTTTTTGACGGTGAGATCGACGTCTTTCAGAGCGTGTTTTCCTTTATAGCTCTTTTGAATTTTTTTAAGCCGTATTTCGTTCATCATTATCTGGTTTCCCCGGTTCCGCGTCCTTTAATCGTTCCCGCGATTATTATCAGGGTGAACGTGAGCGCAATGCTGACTATTGCCATGGCGCTGGTCTGATGCCCGTCAATCGCGATATAACCGTTCTGAAGTACCGGCAGGGTCTTCCATCGCGCGCCGACTATGAGCTGGGCGAGCGCGAAATTGTTGAAAGCCGTGGTGAAGGCGAGCGCGCCGCCCGCCATCATTCCCTTGTTCAGCGCGGGCAGAAGCACCATGAATATGAATTTATAAAGAGGAGCCCCCAGAACGCATGACGCGTGGTACAACTGTTTTATATCGGTGTCGCGAAACGCGTTTCGAAGAGTCCAGAACACAAGCGGCAGGCTGAAGGCCGACTCGGTGCATATCAACAGCAGCGGAGAGCCGAGCAGCGCCGGCAGCGCCTTGCCGAAGAACGTCACAGAGGCGAGAGCCAATACGACGCCCGGAAGCGCGACCGGAATTATGGCGAGCACCTCCATCAAAGCCAGCGCGCGTCTGCTTGCTCCAAACGAAATCCCCAGAAGCCCAAGGGTTACGACACTCAGGTCGATTATTACTACGCACAGCGACACCACGCAGGAATGCGTCAGCGACGAGATAAATTCGGCGTTCGAGAATATTTTTATGTACGCCGACAACGACCATCTCTCCGGCAATATGGTATTGGTCCATTTCCCGGCGATTGAAAATAGGAGCACGGATATCAGGGGCAGCACGGTGTAAAATATAAAAATCCCGGTGATCGCGTAAAACGCGAAATTGCCTTCTTTTTTCACATTCACGCTCGAAGCGTCCGGTACGAAGAGTTCCATACGCTCCATTATCGATTCGTTTCTCAATTTTTCAGCCACCTTTCAGCCTTGCGATTCGCCTTCCTGTAAAACAGCACGATTACGGCCATAACTGCCACGAGCAGCATCGATATCGTGTACGCGTCCTCCTGATGAAATATCGAAGTCTGCATCAGATAACCGATCTGCAGCGTGATGAGATTCACCCTGTCCGCGCTGATCGCCTGCGCGGTCGCGTAAGTACCGAGCGACGTCAGAAACACGAGGCACGCCGACGAGATGAACGAAGGCCACAGCACCGGCAGCACGACGTTGGCGATATATTTCGGCCGGTTCGCGCCAAGCACCTGGGCCGCCATCCACCATTCCTCCCTGACGTTGGCGGCGGCAGGCAGAAAGAGCAGCGCCATATATGGGATCAGGAAGCAGAGGTACGCGAAGTTCAGACCGGTGATGGAGACTATGTTGAACTCCGGATACAGCTCGATTCCAAACATCCGGAGTATGAGCGTCAGGAAACCGTTCGTCCCGAGCGTCGCGACTATGGCGAACGCAAGCGATATGCCTCCGTTGCTCGCCCCGAAGTTGAGCAGCGACAGGAACCAGCCGTGCCTGGGCAAGCGTTTAGCCCACAGAACGGAGATCACGGCTCCCGCCAGGGACGCCTCCACCGTCACGAAACACGACAGGATAAAACTGTTCCTGAAACCTTCGAAGTACAGGCCGTTGGATACGACCTCCCTGAGTGAATCCAAACCGTGCCCGAAACTTATGACTATGAGCGCGGCGAGCGGGAGCGCCAGGAAGCATACCGCCAATATGAAATACGGCAGCGTGAGAAGCCAGTTTATCGCCCCCGCTCGCAAATTGCCGCGATTAACCATGCCTCGCCTCAGCGAAGAACCTCTTTTTCCCACCTGCCGGCGACTATCTCCGGGGAGGCGGCCGCCCAATCGTCTGGTTTGCCGCAGTTTCCATAAAAACTGTCAGGCAGCATATTCGCCTTTATATTATCTGGTATTTCGAGGTTGCCGGCCACATACCTGATCGGTATGGCGCCGCCCTTCGCGAACTCAAGCTGTCCCTCCTCAGAGCTGACGAAATCGGCGAATGCCCTCGCGAGTTCCGGGTGAGGCGCGTACTTGTTGAGCATGAGGGCCCCCGGCCCATAAATGGATCCCTCTCTGGGGAAGACGACCTCGAGGTTCACCTCGGACGCGAAATTTTTCTTGTTCGTCAGAGCCAGGAAGTCATACTGTATAAATATCGGAATTTCGCCCTTCTGTATGTTCGCCGCACTGCCGCTTATGTTTTTGAAATTGCCCGCCTTCTCGAGTTCGGAGAAATATTTCATCGCTACGTCCAGATTGCTGGTATCGCCTCCGAGCGCGTACGCAGCGGCGAGAACCATGTTCACTCCGGAACCCGACGTTCGGGGATCGGAAATGACGACGGAGTCCTTATACTCCGGTTTTTTCAGGTCTTCCCAACTCTGCGGGATGTTTTTGACGAGGTCTTTGTTCACTAGGAAGACTGGAACCCCGACATACAGACCGAAATAATTACCGCCGGCGTCCTTCGCCCAATCGGGAATTTTGTCCCAGTTGGCGTTTTTGTAAGGCATGGTAACGCCTTGGCTCACCGCGATCGGTCCCCAGACCATACCGATCTCGGCGGATTCGGCTTGAGGATTGTTTCGTTCGGCGTTGAACTTCGTTATCTCCTCCGCGCTGCTCATATCGGTGTCTACTCTGGTA
>JAISYN010000375.1 GCA_031269915.1 Synergistaceae bacterium | reverse complement strand
CCTAGATCACCTCTCGCTTTCCGCCTGTCGCCTCAATTTTGCTCGCGGCGGAGGCGCTGAAAGCGTGAGCTATCACAGTGAAACTTTTTGTCAGTTCTCCGTCCCCCAGTATCTTGACCGGGAACGAACCGGATACCAGTCCGCGTTCATGGAGATCATATATCGTGATCGTCGTCCCTGCCTCGAATTTCTCCTCGAGTTCCTTGACGTTCACCGTTTCATAATTTTTGGCAAATCTGAAATTGCTGAAGCCTCTTTTAGGTATCCTGCGGGACATGGGCATCTGCCCTCCCTCGAAACGCAGAGAGACGCTGTGCCCCGCCCTGGCTTTCTGTCCTTTGTGTCCTTTGCCCGCGGTCTTTCCCGTTCCGCTGCCAACACCCATTCCAAGGCGTTTGGGTTTACGATTCGAACCCGGGGCTGGGGACAATTCATGAAGATTCATACCCCATCACCTTCCTGCTCGCTCTGCGTCCACTCTACCAGATGTATAACGCTCTGGATCATGCCGCGCACCTGCGGAGTATCGTCATGCTGCACCGTCTCCCCCAGACGGTGCAGGCCAAGCGCTCTGATTGTACGGGCCTGTATGTCGGGACGTCCGATCGCGCTCTTCTTCCATGTAACTTTTATCTTCGACATGGCCGGCTCTCCTTCAAGCTGACGCCAGAACATCACGGCCGCGGAGCCGGCGAACCTCTTCCGCCGTCCGGAGGCCTTTTACGGCATCAAGGGTTGCGTAAGCGACATTGATAGGATTGGATGTGCGTCCTATGACTTTCGTCAAAACGTCCTTCACCCCTCCGAGTTCCATGATAGCGCGGACCACCGCTCCGGCTATGACTCCGGTTCCGGGGGCCGCCGGCCTGATGAGTACCTCGGCCGCGCCGAATTTACCCTGAATTGGATGAGGAATCGTGTTCCCCGATTTCTTCATGTCCACTATATTCTTTTTAGCGTGGTCTATGCCTTTGCGGACGGCTTCGGAAATTTCACGCGCCTTACCCATGCCTATGCCTACCTGGTCGATGCCGTCGCCAACTACCACCAGAACTGAAAAACGGAAACGTTTGCCCCCCTTGACGACCTTGCTGACCCTGTTGATGGAGACCACCCGCTCTGTAAGTTCCATACCGCGCGCACTGTAATTTTTATTCTGCTGTTCTTTTTGGGTTGCCAACTTCTTCCCTCCCTAAAAATTCAGGCCGGCTTCGCGCGCAGCGTCAGCTAGCGCTTTGACGCGACCCTGAAAGAGATGGCCGCCCCTGTCGAAAACAACCGTCGAAATACCCTTGGAAATGGCTCTTTCAGCCACAAGACGCCCCACCGCTTTTGCCGCTTCAACATCAGATCCGCTCTTGAGAGAGTCCGAGAGGGATTTATCGATGGTCGAGGCGGATACAATGGTGTTGCCTGCTTCATCGTCAATTATCTGCGCATATATGTGCTTCAGGCTGCGAAACACTGAAAACCTCGGACATGATAAAGTACCGGCGAGGCGCTTGCGCAGGCGGCGATGACGATGTATTCGCATTTCGTTTCTGCTGCGATTTTTAATCATCTGAAATCACCTCGCAATCTATTTGCCGCCGGCCTTGCCGGCCTTGCGGATAACATATTCGCCCGCGTAACGGATGCCTTTGCCCTTATACGGTTCGGGCGGCCTGTATGCCCTGATATCGGCGGCGACCTGTCCGACGGCCTGTTTATCGATGCCGCGGATTATTATTTTCGTCGGGCCGTCAACGGCAAACTCTATGCCCGCCGGAGGCGTCACTTCGACTGGATGGGAAAATCCAAGCGACATGACGAGATTTTTTCCCTGCATTTGAACTCTGTAACCGACCCCGATAATTTCCAAAACACGCTCGAAGCCCTGGCTGACGCCCGTCACCATGTTACAGAGGATAGCTCTCGTCATGCCGTGCGCCGCGCGATTGTGTTTTGCGTCGTTGCATCTGTTGACAATTATGCGCCCTTCCTGCAATTCAACGGTGATGTCGGGCAGCACTCCGAATTGAAGCGCGCCTTTAGCGCCCTTCACCGTAACCTCTTTGCCCTCTATTTTCACGTCGACGCCCTTCGGCAGTGAAATGGGCTTGCGTCCAATACGAGACATAACCCGCTCCCTCCTACCAGACGTAGCACATGACTTCGCCGCCAAGGCCGCGTCTGCGCGCCTCGGCGTCCGTCATTAGGCCGCTCGACGTTGAAATGAGCGCGATCCCGAGACCACCCATGACCTTGGGAACGTCTTCCCTGTGTACATAAATTCGGCGTCCCGGTTTGCTTATGCGGCGAACCCCCTGAATGACCCTCTCACGTCCCGAGCCGTAGTTCATGTAAACCCGCAGCGTCTGCACGGGCAGTTTGGGATCCGTTACAGTTTTATAGTTGCGGATATAACCCTCGTCTTTGAGAATTCGAGCTATCTCGAGACGCAGTTTGCTCATCGGCATATCCACCATCTCATGAAAGACGGTGTTCGCGTTTCGAATGCGAGTGAGCATATCCGCCACAGGATCTGTGACATGCATCGCTTTCACTCCTTCCTGCTCTACCAGCTTGACTTGACGACGCCGGGAATTTTTCCCTCGCGTGCCAGGCTCCTGAAACAGCAGCGGCACATATTAAACATCCGCATATACCCGCGCGGACGTCCGCAAAGCGGGCAGCGGTTATATTTTCTAACCTTGAATTTCGGCTCCCTGCGGGACTTATTTTCCAAACTTTTGCGCGCCATCGTATAGCTCCTCCCTACTTATTGAAAGGCATCCCCAGTTCGGACAGAAGCGCGAACGCTTCTTCATCCGTGGGTGCGCTGGTTACGAAAGATATGTTCATACCGCGCATGCGGATGACCTTATCGTACTCTATCTCCGGGAAAATGAGCTGCTCACGCAGACCGAGATTGTAGTTTCCTCTCCCGTCGAAACCACGGCGCCCAACGCCCTGAAAATCCTTGATTCGCGGAAGCGCCATACTTATGAGCCTGTCGGCGAACTCCCACATCTTGGTCGAACGTAGCGTGACGCAGCATGCCACAGGCATTCCCTCCCGCACCTTGAATCCGGCGACGGATCTGCGGGCTTTTTTCATCATAGGACGCTGACCGGTTATCGTCGCGAGTTCATTTATTGAGGCCTCCATATATTTCATATCGACCTTGGCTTCATTCACGCCGATATTTACAACTATTTTCACGAGGTTCGGTATCTGCATCGGGCTCGAGTACGAGAATTGAGCCTTGAGACGCGGGGTTACCTCGTTTTTATATTTTTCGAGGAGTCGCGGAATCATCTAAGTCTTTCCCCCCTACGCCTTGTCAACGATTTCGCCGCACTTCTTGCACAGGCGAACCTTCTTGCCGTCGTCCAGGAACGCCCTGCCAACACGAGTCGGTTTTCCGCAGGACGGGCAGACCAGCATTACCTTGGAGGCTTTCACTGGAGCTTCCATCTTCACCAGACCGCCGCGCGGATTTTTCTGTGTGGGACGCATGCTCTTCGTGAGCATATTAACGTTTTCGACTACCACTGTTTCCTTGGTTACGTCGCGTCGCAGAATATTGCCTTCCTTACCTTTGTCCTTGCCGGAGACGACATAAACGCGATCTCCCTTGCGCAGTCTCATCTTTGACATTACGCCCGCCTCCTTACACTACTTCCGGGGCAAGGGACACTATGCGCATATAGCGCTTTTCCCTCAGCTCGCGGGCCACCGGACCGAAGATACGGGTTCCTTTAGGATCCCCGTTGTTATCGATAAGCACCGCCGCGTTATCGTCAAAGCGCACATAGGAACCGTCCTTGCGCCGAACTTCCTTTTTGGTGCGGACTATGACCGCTCTGATTACATCGCCTTTGTTGACGTTGCTGTTCGGAATGGCCTCTTTCACAGACGCCACGATAATGTCACCCACCGAGCCCACCTTGCGAAACGATCCGCCTTTGACCTGGATACAGAGGATCTTTTTCGCCCCGGAGTTGTCAGCTACATTTAAAACCGTGCGTAACTGAATCATTCCGCAACATCCTCCCCGCCGGTTTCCACGCCGAGGACTGGAGCGCGCTCAATTATCTGAGAGATTTTCCATCTCTTGCGTCTGCTCAACGGACGCGTTTCCTCTATCTGAACCCTGTCTCCAGGACGGCATTCGTTAGTTTCATCGTGAGCCATGTATTTTTTTACGCGCAGAACGGGCTTCCCATACAGAGGATGCTTCGACATTCTATCGACGCTGACGACTACGGTTTTATCCATCTTGTCGCTCACCACTATGCCTGTTCTGACCTTACGATGAGGTTCACGTTCCTCCATCGGAATTACCCCCTTACTCCAGCCCGTTCGGCAATGCTTTCCTTCTCATGCAAAACTGTGAGAACTCGAGCTATTGTACGGCGGACTTCCTTTATCCGGCTTGTATTGCTCAATTGTCCGATTGCGTTCTGAAACCTCAGATTGAACAACTCCTCCTTGAACTGGCGGTGTTTCTCGCGCAGTTCGTCCACGGTAAGTTCGCGAAGCGCCTTGGGATCCATGTTAAGCAGTCACTCCCTCTCTCGCGACCATCTTGACCTTAATAGGGAGCTTGAATGACGCCGTACGAAAAGCGGCTTCCGCCACATCGGACGATACGCCTTCGATCTCGAACATCACGCGGCCCCTTTTCACAGCGGCCGTCCAATATTCGACGTTTCCCTTTCCCTTTCCCATACGCGTTTCAAGAGGCTTCTCCGTCACCGGGCGATCCGGGAAAATTCTTATCCATATCTTCCCGCCTTTTTTCATCTTACGAGAGAGCGCGACTCTGACAGCCTCTATCTGGCGGGCGGATATCCACCCGTTTTCCATCGCCTGCAACCCATATTCACCGAAATCAACCTTGGTAGCGCCCTTCGATATTCCGCGAAGGGGCGTAAGATGCGGCTTGCGGTACTTAACTCTTTTAGGGGACAGCATACGCGCTACCTCCTTTCCTTGGACGCGGAGACCGGATCGGAATCAAACGCCAACGGGCGTTCCAGTATCTCTCCCTTATATATCCATACCTTTACCCCGATGACGCCGTATATCGTCCCGGCTTTCGCAAATCCGTAATTTATATCCGCGCGAAGGGTCGACAACGGAAGCTGCCCTTCGAGATACCATTCGGTACGCGCTATCTCAGCGCCGCCGAGACGTCCCGCGCACTGAATCTTTATGCCCTTCGCGCCGCTCTTCATCGCTCTGAAGATGGCCTGTTTCATAGCCCTTCTGAAACTGATTCTGCGCTCCAGAGCGGAGGCTACGCCTTCGGCGACCACCTGTGATTCGCTGTCGGGAGTTTTGACCTCCTGAATGTTTATCATGATGCGGCTTCCCGTCATCGCCTGAAGTTCATCGCGTATCGTCTGAATTTCGGCTCCGCCCTTGCCTATAACTACTCCAGGGCGGGCGGTAAAAACCGTGAAACGCATGACGTTACCTATGCGCTCTATTTCTATTCTGCTTATTCCGGCGTTCGCCCAGCGCTTTTTAAGCCATGCGCGCAATTTGAGATCGGCGTGCAGGTTTTTTGCGTAATTACGGCCATGCGCGTACCATCGTGATTCCCAATCGTAAATAACTCCGAGGCGATAACCTACCGGGTGAACCTTCTGACCCACTGTTCAGCCCTCCCCTTTATTTCTCTGCCACTGCGACAGTGATGTGACTAGTGTGACGCCTGAACGGATGAGCGCGGCCATGCGATACCGGGCGAAAGCGCCTCATATAAGACCCCTGATCCGCCGTAGCGCTGACGACGAACAGTTTGTCCATATCGAGGCCAAGATTGTGTTCCGCGTTCGCAAGGGCGCTTTTCAGGGTTTTTTCGATATATCGCGCGCCTTTGTTCGGTGTAAACTTCAAAATAACCAGCGCATCCGACGCTTTTCTCCCATTTATCAGTTTCAACACCTGGCGCGCTTTATCGGTCGGTATCTTCGTTTGCCAGGCAACTGCTTTGGCTTTTTTAGATTCCATCTGCATCCCTCCTATTTCTTCACCTTGGAGGAACGCTCCTGACCCGCGTGTCCGCCGAACTTGCGCGTCGGAGCGAATTCTCCGAGCTTGTGCCCTATCATGTTGTCGCTGACGTACACCGGAATGTGAATCTTTCCGTTATGAATTGCTATCGTGTGTCCTATCATTTCGGGCGTTATGCTTGAACGCCTCGCCCACGACTTTATGACTCTTTTCTTTCCGGATTCGTTCATATCCTCAATGCGTTTCAAGAGCTTCGCATCCACGTAAGGTCCTTTTTTTAACGAACGAGCCATGCTACACCCCTCCTCGACACTATTTGCTGCGCCTGCGGACTATAAACTTGTCCGAAGGTTTGCGCTTGCGGGTCCTGTATCCTTTTGCAGGGGTTCCCCATGGGGAAACCGGGTGCTTGTGCGATTTACTGCGCCCCTCGCCCCCTCCCATCGGATGATCGACGGGATTCATGACCATGCCGCGAACATGTGGACGCCGGCCGACCCAACGCTTACGGCCCGCTTTCCCCAAGACTATGTTTTCGTGATCCTCGTTGCCCACCTGTCCAATTGTAGCCGTACACTCCAAAAGAATCAGGCGAAGCTCGCTGGATGGCATGCGGACGAAAGC
>JAISYN010000345.1 GCA_031269915.1 Synergistaceae bacterium | reverse complement strand
GGGGAAGCCCGCATGGACAACAGTTTAGCACATGCAAAAGGTTTTTTTGATGATTTAATGTTTTAAGCCCCTTATAGGGGCGCAATCACAAACCACCGCTTGAAGCGGTGGTGGTGTTTTTGATCGCGGGAATCGTGGTTTGTTTTTTGACGCTTCGAGATTTCACGAAAAATCCAGAATGGAAGCCCGGCGACCCGCTGGACGTAAATCGAATAAAGATAGGCGTCGTTTATATCACGAATCCAGCGACAGAGACCAGCGGGTTCACTTATGAACACAGCATAGGGATCGAAAAAATGAAAGAAGCGCTGAAATTGGGCGATGAACAGATTGTAACGAGGTTCAACATACCCGATACGGAACCGGCCGCCGTCGATCACGCTCTGCGGGAATTGATAGCGGTCGGGGTGAACGTCATCTTCGCCACGAGCTTCGGTTATATGGATTCTTGCGAAAGGCTGGCAACTGAAAATCCTGACGTCATCTTCGCACACTGCAGCGGTTATAAGCGCAACAAAACAAACTTTACAAATTATTTTGGACGAATCTATCAGGCACGCTATCTCAGCGGTATCGCGGCAGGAATGAAGACGCGGACGAACAAAGTAGGCTATGTCGCGGCCTGGGGCAAAGACAACAGCGAGGTCACCGGCGGGCTCGACGCGTTCGCGATGGGAGTTGAAAGCGTCAATCCAGAGGCAAAAGTTTTCGTGAAGGTGATCCGCAATTGGTTCGATCCGGCCGGAGAGTCATTGGCCGCCCGCTCGCTGATTGAGGCCGGTTGTGATGTGATCGGGCAGCACTCCAATACCACAGCCGCGCAGATAGAAGCTGAGCGCGCCGGCGTTTGGGGTATCGGTTACAACAGCGATATGAGCAATGACGCCCCGAAAGCCGTCATTACGTCCCCGATCTGGCATTGGGGAATTTACTATACGAGCTTTGTTCGAAGCGTGACAGACGGGACTTTCACGACGGAACCGTATTTCGGAGGAATCAGAGAGGGCATGGTCGGCATCTCGCCGCTCAACGAAACGATATTGGAATCCGGGATGAAAGAAGCGATAGATTCCTCCTTGGAGCGCATGAAGAATGGCGAATTGGAAGTATTTGCCGGAGAGATTGAGACAAACGACGGCAGACGAATCGGCGGCGATGGGAAGACGCTTTCTGACAATGAAATTCAGACAGGCATTGATTGGTATTATCGCAATATCATCGAACTATGAATGAAAATGAGATGGAAACTGATCATTAAAGAAAATATTTCGCAAATCTCTTTCGTGTGTCTGGCATTCGTATTAATGGTGTCAGTCAGTTATTTTGCCATTAGCGGAGTTGTGGAGAAAAATCTCTCAAGCAGGGCCGGCGAGTCCCTTCTTGCCGCGGAAGCTCAGATTATGGAGGGGTTTTCCGAAATGGAGAGCGCGATAGCCAATATCGCGTTCAGCGTTCAAATCATGTTAGGCAAAGACGAATCCAGTGAAAATCTTACCGCCTATCTGACTGGAACGACCGACTGGCTGCGCCGAAGAGAGAACTCGCGCACCGACTTTCTTGGCGTGTACGGATACATACGGGGTGAGTTTCTCAGCGGAACAGGCATGGACCCTACCGATGATTATGTACCTCAGAGCAGGCCGTGGTATCAGTTGGCTGTGAGGAGCGGCGGCAGGACGGTATTCACGGCGCCGTACACCGACATACGAACTGGAGGAACGATCATTTCCGCCGCAAGGGAGATATATGACCAAAACGGCCATCCCATTGGGATCGTCGCCCTGGATGTGGATACACGCTCTTTTTCGGATCGCATCGTTTCTCTGAGCCTCGCGGAAGGCGGTTATGGCATGATAACTAACCAATACTTGTCCATTTTATCCCATCCCGAAAAGGAAAAAATCGGTCTTCAAATACACGAAATCGCGCCCGATTATCGCCCCATTTCCGAATCGCTTCTGAGGGGCGAGGAAGTGTCCGCGGAGGGGATACGGGACACGAATGGGGATTCAGTGATTGTTTTTTTCAAACGCCTTTTTAATGGATGGTACGTAGCCGTGATAACGCCTTATCAGAGTTATTACAGAGACGTGCATTACACGGCGGCGGTATTGTCGATACTTGGAAGCATACTGGCGCTCATCCTCTGTTACCTGCTGGTTCGGCTTTCTTCCGCCCGCATCCGCTCCGACGAGGAAAACAGAAGCAAATCGTCGTTTCTCGCCCGCATGTCCCACGAGATACGCACGCCGATGAACGCGATAATCGGCATGAGCGAACTCGCGCTGAGGGAGGAACTCTCGCCCCCCTCGGCCGCCGCGTATGTGTCCGGGATCAGCCAGGCGGGACATAACCTGCTGTCGATAATCAACGACGTGCTGGATTTTTCGAAGATCGAATCCGGCCTGCTCCAGATCGAGAACGCGCCGTACAAAATGGCGTCTGTTCTGAACGATGTTATCAACGTCATCAGAGCCCGTGTCGCGGAGAAACACTTGCTGTTTCTGGCGGACGTTGACTCGGGCATACCCGGCGAGCTGCGGGGGGACTCCGCGAGGCTGCGGCAGATTCTCATGAATTTGCTCGGCAACGCCGTCAAATACACGCAGGACGGCTTCGTCCGGCTCTCGGTGAATGAGGCTTCCAGGAAAGACGGCGAGATAACCCTCAATTTCGTGATCTCCGACAGCGGCATCGGCATCAGACCGGAGGATATCGGGAGTATTTTCGGGGATTTCGTCAGGGTGGACGCCGAGCGCAACAGCGGGGTAGAAGGCACGGGCCTCGGCCTGTCGATAAGCCGCAGCCTCTGCCGCGCTATGGGGGGCGACATCTCGGCGGCGAGCGTCTACGGCAAGGGGTCTGAATTTACCGTCACACTGCCTCAATTTTACGATACCGCCGAGGCCGTCGCCTCCGTGAACGAGCGCGAAAAGATCAGAGTCCTCCTATACCATGAACATCCTCGATACGCCGAGTCCATCTCCAGCACTCTCGAATCCCTCGGGGTCGTTTTCAGGAGGACGAACGAACCTCCCGAGTTCTTCCACGAGCTGGAGGGCGGCGGATGGTCGCACGCCTTCGCCCCGGCGCCGGAAGCGGACGAGGCGAAAGAGACCGTCAGGAAAAACCTTTTGCCGACAAAGGTGGCGCTGCTGGCGAATATCGGGGACGCGCTTTCACCCTCCGGGCTCAGCAGCGTCATGGCGCCAGCCTGGGCCGTTCCCATAGCGAACCTCCTGAACGGAGTGAACCTGCCCTTGCGGGAGAAGTCGCTGGATGTCCGTTTCATAGCGCCGGCAGCCAGGATACTGATCGTGGATGACATCGCGACGAACCTCCAGGTCGTGAACGGCCTGCTCTCCCCGTACAGGATGAAGGCGGATACCTGCGTGAGCGGGGCGGAGGCTGTGGAACTCGTAAGGGAGCGCGAGTACGACATGATACTCATGGATCACATGATGCCCGGGATGGACGGCATTGAAGCGACAAAGCGAATAAGGGAACTCGGCGGGGAGCGGTTCGCTAAACTCCCGATAATAGCTCTGACCGCAAACGCCATATCAGGTATGCGCGAAAAATTCCTCCAAAGCGGATTCGACGATTATCTCGCGAAGCCCATCGAAATATCTAAGCTGAACGACGTCATGGAAAGATGGATACCCGGGGGAAAGCGGGTGAAGTCCGTCCGGTACGAGCCGAAGGGCGGCGCGGAACCGCCCGTCGAAATCGGAGGCGTGGACACGGCAAGGGGAATGGCCATGACCGGAGGAACCAGGGAAGGATATCTCAAGGTGCTCAGGCTGTATGTCAAAGACGCCGCCGAACGGCTGGTTTTTTTGAGGGAGTTCGAGGAAAAAATGCGTGGCTTGCCGCCGCATGGTTCGCCACTGAGTGGCTCGCCGCCGGACGACTCGTCCCTGTCTCTTTTCGTCACGCAGGCGCACGCTCTGAAAAGCGCGTCGGCGAGCATCGGGGCGGCTGAAATTTCAAGGGACGCGGCGGCGCTCGAAACGGCGGGAAAGAACCGCGACATGGAGACTATAGCGTCGGAGCTGGGCGCGTTTTGCGACGGGCTCGCATCCCTGGCGGAGCGCGTCGGCGAGGCTGTTCGGGAGAAAGACGGCGG
>JAISYN010000275.1 GCA_031269915.1 Synergistaceae bacterium | reverse complement strand
GACAATAATCTTATATCCAAGGGAGTGGAGTTAGATGAAGAAAATCGTGCTGGTGTTGGTGTTGATTATGGTGGTGGTTTTGAGTTCGACGGCGTGGGCTCATCACGGGGGCGGGAGCGGCGGGCATGGACACCACGGTGGCGGTGAGCACGGCGAGTGGTGCGGCTGGAGATAAGATAATGAGAATCTTTATCGCGCTATTCTCGGCGGTTTTGCTTGCGGCCCTAGCTGGGACAGTCGCTGGCGCGCATGGCGATCATGGTAGTGACGGGCATCATCGGGACGGAGGAAATACCGGTATACATAGCTGCCCTCTGGGAACGGATTTTCAGCATTGCAGTTCTCAATATTATGGAGATAAGATATCCCCGCATCACAGCAGCTCTGTAAAGGCCGCCCTGCCGTCTGCGGCGTTCTTTGTCGGCGGATTTTGCATAAAGGATAACGTTCAGTCGCCGGGAGGCATATTGAGTGTCGAACTCGACAAACTCGACAATACCACCCCGTTCGATGAGATATGGCTGAAGTCAAACGACGGCAATTATTATCCCACCGACTGGACTCCGGGTGATGCGACTATAGATATTGCGGAAGCGGGATGGGCAGATAATGACACACAGTCCAATGCCGTCGAGGCGGAGGTTCTGTTTTCAAGATACGCATCTGGATCTGGTAATTCGTCGCATGGGAGCGGCGGCGGTTGCGACTCAACCGGCGGATCATTGGTGTGGTTAGGCGCAATACCGGGACTTTCGCTTGTCTTATCGAAAAAGCGATAATAGTAACTGGGATAAAAATTTTTACAATTCTGTGTCGCCGAACCCTGTAAATTGTAAACTATTCAGCCCGGTTACAGGGTTCGGGCGTCTCGCATCCAAACGGCCAAATACATGTTGGGGCTCAAGAAAAGTGTCCCGCATGAACCCTTTCGGCATACCTCATACCAGATTCTCTATATTTTTTAACGTGACCTTCGTTTTAGATGCCGAAATTTCTCCGGCGAGATGTTCTTTTTGACGCATATAGTTGAACATTTGCGCAATGATTAACTGTATTGTATTATTGATAATGAGTTGTCAATGGGATTCAAAACCATGAGGTGTAATATATGCACAAGCAGCGTAAAATTTTGATTGTCGACGATGAAGTGAAAGTTCTGGATGTGTTGTCCGCATACCTCTCTCAGAGTAATTATACCGTGCTGTGCGCTCAAAACGGGCAAGATGCGCTTCGGATTTTCGACACCGAGGGAATCTCTCTCGTAATCCTGGATCTCATGCTGCCGGACATGACCGGAGAAGTTATATGCGAGCGGATACGGGCGTCCTCACGCGTGCCGATCATCATGCTCACGGCCAAGGTGAGTGAGAAGAGTTTTTTGAACGGGCTCGATATCGGAGCTGACGATTATCTCACGAAACCGTTCAGCCCGAGGATTGTCACGGCAAAAGTCAAGGCGACGCTTCGCAGGGTGGAGTGCGACGAATTGGTAGGCAGGCCGATTTCCTATGACGGCGGTTTGAGCATTGATTTCCAGAACAATATAATCAAGATGAAGGGCAAACGGGTGAATCTGACTCCGACTGAATATAAACTTCTGCACACGATGGCGAAAGCACCCGACAGGATTTTCAGCAGGGATCAGCTCATTGTGTCGGCATTGGAGGACAAGTTCGGCGGTTTCGACAGGAGCATAGACACTTACATCAAAGGTTTGCGGGCGAAAATCGAGCCTGATCGCCGAATTCCGCATTATATCGTGACCGTTCGCGGAATCGGATATAAATTTAACGCGAAATACGACGACGCGGCGAGTGTTGGTTGAGGCGAGAGATTTATCATGTATTCGCTGAAAAGCAAGTTGATCGTATCCTACATTTTCTTCGCGGCCCTGATCATATGCTCTCTCAGCATCATTTTCAACATAGCGGCCGACAAACTCTTCGAACAGTGCGTGATCGCCCAGAGAAGCAGGCAGATTGACATGATAATCGAACAGGTTAAGAAGCAATATATTTCCCAGCGCGGGATTTATAACGTCGATGGCTTGGAGATCATAGGCAACGCCGCCTTGCAAAACGGACTCATTATACGGATAAGAACGGAGAATGGTGAACTCGACTGGGACGCGCGCAGACACCGCGAACAGGAATGCCTGATTTTGCTGCGACGCGCGGAGATGAACATGCTCGGGCGTTATCCGAAATTTCACGGAGGGTATATCGAGGATATATATGACATCGAGTATGGGGAAAAAATTGTAGCGAATCTGTCCATAGGTTATTATGGCCCATATTCCTTGGAAACGCACGAAATAGCGTTTCTCGACTCACTCAACAAAACGCTCGTTTTTATAGGGATGGCTTCGATGTCTCTTGCCATCGCACTGGGCATGGCGATGTCCAGAAGATTTTCCGCGCCAATCGCGCGCGCCATCGAAGCGGCTCGCAGTATAGCCGCAGGCGACTATGAGATTCATGACGAGAAAATCCCTACTACGGCGGAAAGTGCGAACCTGCTACCATCGATCAGGCAGATGGCGCGCGCGCTCTCCAGGAAAGAACAGCAAAAAAAACAGATCACCGATGACGTGGCGCACGAACTAAGGACACCCCTCGGCAATCTGCAAAGCCGCATGGAGGCCATGATAGACGGGGTATGGGAACCATCGGCGGAGCATCTGCAAAGCTGTCACACGGAAATTATGCGGCTCTCAGGTATCGTGGAACAGTTGGCCGAACTGAGCCTTTTGGAAGGCGGGAACGCGTCCTATGAAATGGCTGAGTTCGACTTTGGCGAATTGTGCGAACAAGTCAGGGACGATTTCCGTGCGGATATCAAAGAAAAGGAAATATCTTTCAAAATACTGGCTCCAAAATCTTCTCTGCTATACGGGGACGCGGATCGCGTCAAACAGTGCCTGACTAACCTCATTTCAAACGCCATCAAATATTCCGCTTGCCGCGGGGAAATAATCGTAACGTGCGACATCGCACCCGGATATACGACGATCCGGGTGCGCGACAACGGGCAGGGCATCCCGGAGGAAGATATGCCTCATATATTTGAACGTTTTTACAAAGCGGACAAATCTCGCAGCCAGAAGGCCGGCGGTATGGGAATCGGGCTTGCGATCACCAAAGCGATCGTGAAAGCTCACAACGGCGAAATCGAGGCGCAAAGCGCGATTGGAAGCGGGACGACATTTACAATAACACTCCCCCTATGCAGATAAAAACTTTCCGCAGAATCTTTTTTTGTAATCGCCATAAAATCGCCATATTTCTCGGGTAGTCTTTCCATCGTCGTATAAATGAAGCTGCTCCTTGCTGGAGGAAAACGATGGATAGGCTGGATTTTCAGGATAAAAGCGCGGAAAACAGTGATGAGGAAGAATTGAAGGAAGTGTCGCGCCAGGACGGCAGCCATTCCGTTTGGGCTGACTTTCTGGGAACTTTGGGATTTCCAAATCATCAGGCTGAAAATGAGGAAAAAACAATCGACCGCTCCGCTTTTGAAAATACTTCCGCAGAGATACCGGAGACGGAGCAGGCGGGAAGAGCGCCGCATGACGTTTACGATGATTACATAGACGAAAATGGCGCTATTTCCGCACCCCACCCCATGACGCCGGATTCTATGCCCGAGTCCCCGCCTGTTCATCGGAAAAAAATAAATAAATCCGCTGTCGCCGCTGTTTTATTTATCGTGGCGGCGCTCGTGCTGTCCGCGCTGCGGTACGCCTGGCCGCGCATTAGCGAACCGTCTCCCCCGAATCCCGATGTCGCCGCGGTTTATGGGGGGAAGTACATTTTGATCGATGACTTGAAAGAATTCATGAATACCGAAGGACTGCGGGAACGTGAACACGCTTTCTGCAAAATCCACGGTTTCGACCACGCGAAATGTGATCCGTCGGAACCTTGCGAAGTCCATCCCATCGATACTCTGGAAGGATATCGCGCGCTGATAACGCGGTACGCTGTGGAACAATCCATACTTGAATGGGCCGGCCGCAAAGAAGTAACATCTCGGGAGAGCGTCAGGCACGGCATAAAAGACATTATGGCCGACGCTTCCGTGATGAACACCATCAGTCAGTTGCACCTGAAAGAACTCTCGCCGGAATCGATATCAAAATGGGATGTCCAGCAGTATTACGATGCGAACTCCTTCTCTTACGGCGATAAGGAATTCAGCGCCGTCGAAGCGGAGATTCGGAATATCCTGGCCAAGAAAAAACACGAAAATTTTCTGCCAGACTACATTGAAGGCTTGAAAAAAGCAGCCGGACTTGAGGTAAATTTCGATCTCTTGAGGGTCACGGAACCGAGCGAAAGCGATATCCGGGCATTTTACGACAAGAACATCGCCGAGTATCGGACACCGGAACGCGCCGAAATAAAAGAGATCGTATTCGATTCGCGCGAGACGGCAGACAAGGCAGCGCGTATGCTCGGTTCGGGCGCGAGTTTCGAGACTGTAGCGGCGGAATATGGACGAGATGGAACACCGCAGGCCCGGATAATAGACAACGGTATCGGCCTCTCCGAAATGAACGCCGCAATATGGCAAATGGCCGAAGGTGAGACGAGCGCCATCTTAACGGATATCGACGGTTCCGCGCGCATGGTCAGACTGATCCGAAAGATACCGCCCGGCGCGCGGGCACTTTCGGATGT
>JAISYN010000235.1 GCA_031269915.1 Synergistaceae bacterium | reverse complement strand
TCCTCGTGCGAGAAAGCTTTCTTGTACGGCCGATCCGATACCAGCGCGTCGTAGACGTCGGCTATCGCCATGAGCCTGCCTTGGAGCGGGATTTCCTCCCCTCGCAAACCGTCGGGATAGCCCGATCCGTCCCATTTTTCGTGATGCGTCCGCGCGAATATCCTGGAGTGATTCAGGAAGTCCCTCTCGGATGTGTTGGTCCCGATCTTCTCTATTATTCTCGCGCCAAAGACGGCGTGGCGTTTCATCTCATCAAACTCTTCGGCGGTAAGTTTCCCCGGTTTCATAAGTATACTGTCCCTTATCGAGATTTTGCCGACGTCGTGCAATTGTGAGGACTGCGACACGAGCCGCATATCCCAATCTGCCGTCTCCTCGTGATAGACGCCGTAATCCTGCAATGCCGACAGCAATATCTCGAGCCATTTCTGAGTGCGCATGATATGTCCCCCAGTGATATTGTCCCGGCTCTCCACAAGATCCGCCAGCGTGTTCAGTATAGCCCCCTGAAGTTCGAGCACGCGGCCGGTCTTTTCCTCGACCATGCGCATGAGGTTCTCGTTGAAATTTTGCAGTTCGAGTTTTTGTTTCTCCAGCATAAGCCTCTGAGACTCCATTGTGAGGTGAATTTCCACCCGTTTGCGCAGCAGGTGCGGTTCGAAAGGTTTCGTCACGTAATCGACCGCGCCGAGGCTCAGGCCCTCCACCTCGCTGTCTGGATCGTTTTTGGCGGTGAGGAATATTACCGGAATGTACCTGGTGCTCTCCTTGCTCTTCAGTATTTTTATCGCTTCGAGCCCGTTGGTTTCCGGCATGTTTATGTCAAGCAGTATCAATGAAGGCAAGCGTTCGCCGAGTGTGTCGAAAATACTGAACATTTTCGCTGGCGACGGAGCCGTGAAAACGTCGTATATATCGGAAAGAGCCGTCTTCGCGTACTTTAAATTCGTGATATTGTCGTCCACTACCATTATCCTGGTTTTACGCGTTTCGGCCGAACCAGTCATAACTTGGCCTCCTCTATCAGAGCGTTCACGATTGTCTCCGCTTCATCAAAATCGGCCATCAGCACGTGGTTTGCAACGAGAGACAGCGCGCTTTCAGCGCTGCCACCCCGAGATATCGCCAACAGGCCGTCCAATACCAGGTCGATCGCGCCGATGTCTCTGGAGTTTATCGCGTCTTTCAGCCTGAACAGATCGCCGTGCGAGAGGATTCCCTCTCCCCCGCCGCTCCCGCCGACATCGCTCGAAACAGCGCGTCGGATGCGGGAGATCAACGCTGACGACCGCTCGCGGAAAATTTCGATGTTCTCCCTCACATACCGCAAATCCCGTCTCTTGCCGGCGTCCTCCAGAAATGCCGCCTCTTTCGAGAGCGCAGAGGCCCCGACGTTCGCCGACGCGCTTTTCAGAGCGTGAATCCTGATTGTAAAGTCATCGATATTCTCCTCGGATATATCTTTCAAAACGGACAGGGCGGACTCCACGTCACGGCAGTATATCTCCAGAACTTCGAGATAATTCTTCGAGGATCCCCCCATCCTTTCCAATCCTAATTTCGTGTCCATGCCCTCGATCTCGGGCGCGCCGGAATCTTTCGGAGCCCCGTGCGCGCCGGGAGATACAAGGACGCGGGCTTCGTCCGGAACCCACCTCTCCATAAGCTCGTTAAGTTTCGGCGTCTCAATCGGTTTCGACAGATAGTCGTCGAACCCTTTGGACAGGAACATCTCCCTCATGCCGGTCATGGCGTTGGCGGTGAGGGCGACCAGCGGAACCTTATCGCAGTACCCTCCCAATCCCCGTATCGCGTGCGCGGCCTCTATCCCGTCCATTTCCGGCATCATGTGATCGATGAATATCATATCAAATTCGCGCTTCGACGCTATATCCACAGCTTCCCGCCCGCTCAGGCAGACCGATGTCTCCACCCGGAAAGGCGACAGCAACCCCCGGGTGACGGCCAGGTTCGTTTCGATATCGTCCACAACCAGGACGCGAAACCCCGGCGCCGAAAAATTCACGAGGGGTATGGCGGACTCTCTGCCGTAAATGCCTTTCCCTGAAAAACAGGCGGGAGTCCAATCCGCAACGCCCTGTTTAACGGTCGCCGTGAACGACGAACCCTTTCCGTATTCGCTCTCCACGGTAATGTCCCCGCCCATAGCCCGGCAGAGACCGCGCGATATCGAAAGCCCAAGCCCCGTGCCCTCGATATGTTTAGCGCCCTTTTGATCCAGCCGGACAAAATCCCCGAACAGATCGCCCAGGTGTTCGGGCTTTATTCCTATCCCGCTGTCCTCGACCGTGAATGTGAGATTCACTTCGCCGCCGCGTCGCTCGCTCTTCGCGATAAAGCTCAAGCCGCCCTTGCCCGTGTATTTCACGGCGTTGGACAGGAGATTCAGCAGAATTTGACGTACCCGTACCTCGTCTCCTATCAACCTGCTAGGGATGTCAGGGTCTATCTCGGTGATCAGGTCGAGCGATTTTTCCCTCGCGCGAACGCCTATTATCGCAAGGACATCGTTCAGCATGGAAGACATTTCATATTGTGCCGACGTTATCTGAAAAGTCCCCGATTCTACTTTCGAAAAATCCAGAATGTCGTTGATGATGGACAGCAGATCCGACCCGGCGCGCCTGATCGCGGCTATGTATGCGAGGGCCTGCGGGGTTCCGTACTCCCTCTGGGCAAGCTCGCCCATGCCTATGATGGCGTTCATGGGCGTGCGGATTTCGTGACTCATTCGGGCCAGAAAAGACGATTTCGAGCGGCTCTCCTCTTCCGATCGCATCTTGTCGGAACTCAGCCTAATCAGAATGGAACACAAAACCAAAGCGAGCGTCGCGCCCAAAACCGCGATTACGGGCATCATTCCATATACGTCGCTGTAATAATATTGAACCGGAGCTATAATCCCGAGATACCAGCCGTTTTCGAGCAGGCTGAAAAATCCTATGTACCCGCCGGTTCCGACGTCGATCCTTTCTACCAGAACGCCGTCGCCCAGATTTTTCATCTTATCGTAAACCTCCGAATATCCCGGAAGCTCCCAAATATGCCTGCCGACATATGCGCTCTCGGGATGCGTGAGCACGCCGAAGGAATCATCCATCAGTATGCCGTACCCCGTATCCGCGACTTTGTACGCTTTTACCTTTTCTATCACTGGGTTGAGCAGGTAATCGAGCGCCAGCACGCCATGACTCTCCCCTTTTTCATCGAAAACTACCATCGAAACGGCGTTCACCGC
>JAISYN010000180.1 GCA_031269915.1 Synergistaceae bacterium | reverse complement strand
TTTTCCTTATGTTCCGTAACGTCCCTGTCAAAGCGCTCATTCGTATCCGCCAGCACATCGGCTGCCTTTCCCGTTTCTTCCGTCTCACGCAGGACAGCCGGGGGAACGCTCCAGTAATACACAAGAGCGGCTATCGCGCCCGCGATGACCGCCGCAACAATCACATATCTAATCGCTTTCCCCATAGCCGTTTCCTTCCTCACCGGCGTTCACGCCGTTCTGTGAATCTATCTTGTGTTCGTAGCTCGACGACCCGACCACGGCCACGGGGATAGCGACCAAGGCCATTAAGACGGCCTGTGTTCCGGAAGGCACGTCGCCGAAGTAATGCAATGAGTACGCCACTATGCCAAAGATAAACAGCAGCGTCATCCACGCGCAGGGTTTCCTAAAGCTTGCATGGCCGATACAGTTCCATACCGAAAGCGACACCTCGGGCTGTACGGGCTTTTTTCTCACCCGTTCCATGTGCGCAGCCTGCCCTTTACCTTCGGGGCTATATCGACGTGAGTAAAAGTCTTATACGCCCCCAGCCCCGCGAGTTCGGGCAGTTTGCCCTGCTCCCAGAGATTTCGGATGATACCGCGCAGTTCCGCAGGTGCAACGCCTTTGGCCTGTATATCCGCCGCGTCGCCGGAGAGATGATTACTGTTCGCAACTCCTCCGGCTTTTTTGTTGTGAGTCGGACACCGCGTCCCGCTCGTCACTGTGATCGCTTCTCCGACAGTCCCCCTGATAATGTTCAGCGTATCTATCAGCCCGGACTTGACCTTGTTCGTGCCGCAGCCGCACTTGCATACAAACTCGCTTACTTTGAAGTAGTTCCAGCCGGGATTGACCGGCTTTAAATCCTTCGTCTCGGACGGCCCTTTCACGAGCGCGGCGTCCCGGTATTTCTCATACAGCGCCATCACATTTTTTGCGTATCTGGTTGCGTCGGTCCCCTTCCCGGCCTTCCAGTCAGCGGCTCCCTTGCCGCCGCCGTTGTATGCCGCGAGCGCCGCTTCCTTGCTCCTGTAAGTCTTAATGAGCGCTCCCAGATGTGCCGCGCCGAAACGAATGTTCTGATCGGGATCGAGCAAAGTTTTTATCGTCTTTCCCCCATAACCGTATGCCGTAAAGAACATGAGCTGCATTAACCCCCAGCTCGCCGCGGCGTCGTGTGTCGATATCCCCAGCTTCTTGCATAGAGCCAACCGTTCGGGATTGCCGAGGATGTAGTTCTTTTCATAGGCCGGTTCGTACCGAGAAGCATTGGGATTGCCGCCGCTCTCCTGCTGTATGACGGCCAGAATGAGCGACTGCGACACGCCAACCTGCACAGCCCATTTGTCGACGAGATTCCACCAGCGCGATACTTTTTCGGATGTGGACATAAATGATTCCTCCTCCAAATAACACAGCCGCCCCCGAAGGGGCGGCTGTGGGTTTTAAAATTGCCTATAGGCTTGAGAAAAAGTTTGGGAAGGGATTATCATTGTCGCTTTCATTGGATATGGAATCTATTCTGTTGTACTTGAGAAGTCCCGACAACAAGTAAATGGGAATTATAAACAGAACAACTAAAAATAACCCAACATCCCTTTGTGCGAAAATTCCAACCAGCTCTTTCAATGATGCAAATTGGTTATTCCAAAGCGCGGGAAAAACCTTCAAGAACTCAAAATATGTGAGCGGAAGGTACACCAAAAACATTAACCATATAAAAATTACAACTCCAATAACATATGTTATATTATGGTGTCTTAAGCTGATAGCTCTTGCCTTGAGGCTATTTTCTATTCCTTCCTTAAGTGCGGAATCAATGATTGTTGCATCCTGATTTATTGCGGGGCGAGAAATTTTAGTGCTTCGTGAGCGGCGGTTAGACATTTTCAATATCCCAGATTTTTAAGTCTGTACATCATGGCTTGTTCAGAAACATCAAAAAATTCAGCCAACTCTTCAATGGATACCCTTCCACGGTCTATCGCGCCGCGAATAAGAGAAGCGGGCATTAACAAACGAGCCGCAAATTCATTAGCCTCTTTTTCCTCCAAATTCCACGTCGCGGAACGCAGTCTAACTTCATCGTCGATGAGTTCATTATTTTCTTTATCGGCAAGGTGTCCCAAGTAGACATGACCTATTTCGTGGGCAATGGTAAAACGCTTTCTTACGTGAGGATCGCGCGTGCTTACATAAATAACGGGCTGTCCATCTTCTACCGCCACAATACCAGAAACATTCTCGCCGTCTTCCAAGGTAAAATCAGTCTCGTAGACCTCAATATTTAAATGGGAGGCTACGCTTAGAGGGTCTACAGGAACATGAAATTCGCCTGATTGCTTGAGCAAATTTGTGACACTCATGAATCCCATGCCCAAAACCATTGAATATACCCTCCTTTGAATCACCCCAATAAACATTTTAAATCTATAAGAATTTTCGGCATATGACAAGTGGCAAATTACAGAACTCAATTGTTATTATCCTAACATGTGTTGAGACATCCAGCAATTAACTTTTCCCGACGCAAATATTCCTCCTATCCGCACGGCGACCAACCGCAGGCGCGGCAGGTCACACAGCCGTTTTCGTGTATCAGGTTCGTTGACCCGCATTCGGGGCAGGTTTGGTATTCTGGCATTCTTATCGCCTCCAATAAAAAAACCGCCCCCGGAGGGGCGGTGTGCGTCAAATTTGTTTATGTATGTTTTTTGTGAGACGGACAAACTTTGTGTTGCGGATCCCACCATAGTAACTTTAGAACGTGTCTGTCTCTAATACCAATAATTCGGGGCTTTCCCATTAAATGCATTGAAAATACTGAATCAATATCATTTCGTTTTAATTCTCTCAGCCTGCTTTGTGCTTCTGGAGATAAATCCTGTACTGGGATTGGGTGATTGTCCTTTTTCGGCAATTCGCACCATTTCATAGATTCGAGGTTTTTCATCCGCCCAAGCAATGCCACCCAATTCTTTTTATGAAG
>JAISYN010000118.1 GCA_031269915.1 Synergistaceae bacterium | reverse complement strand
GCTGCAGCCGAAATCTTTTAGGGCTGCGCCGGAAACTGCACGCCGGTCGATTGGTCCTAATGAAAACTTAAGAGAAACAAATTGGATAAAAGTTGATTTGCCTGCCTTTGGCTAAAATGAAACGCCGGGGAAAGCTGAAAGTGACATGTATAACAGCAAGCTCATAGTATAACATCAAGATAATAAAATTTAGGAAAAGATTAAACCTGAAATTATCGGAGATCTTTAGGCGAAAATAGCGCCTGAAGGCAATTATTATTCAACACTTTCCCGTAAAAAAGGAGAAATTATGCGCGCATTGCTTTTACTGCTGTTAGCCCTTGTCGCTATAGTACTAATATCACCCAATCCGATTATGGCTGACAAAACAGCCGAATTTCGAACCGGTAACATCAGGCATGAAAATGATGCCCGTAGAATATGCGGGGCGCACGTGGAAAGGTTGCTAAAAATATATCCTGGCAAGATCGTATATTGGAACGGAGACTGGAAAACCGAAGGCACTACGGGGATTTGCTACTACACTGTTGAAGATTGATATTATACAGGCGACCGAAATGCGTTCTCCGGCATAATTTCAGTTTAGAACTAAAAAGGGAACGGTTTCAAACGCTCCTTGAGCCAAGAACAAGGCCTTAAAACATGTAGGGAGGAACATAAAATCCCTCCCATCACAACAAAATTTCTTCACTCGGCTGCAGCCGAAATCTTTCAGGGCTGTGCCGAAAACTACACACCGGTCGATTGGTCCAATGAAAACTTAAGAGAAACAAAAGAGAAACAAATTGGATAAAAGCTGATTTTCCTGCCGGCTAAAATGAAACGCCTAGGAAAGCTGAAAGTAGCATGCATAACAGCAAGATCATAGCATAACAGGAAGATCATAAAATTTAGGAAAAGATTAAACCTGAAACTATCGGAGATCTTTAGGCGAAAATAGCGCCTGAAGGCAATTATTATGCAACACTTTCCCGCAAAAAAAAGGATAAATTATGCGCGCATTGCTTTTGCTGCTGTTAGCCCTGGTCGCTATAGGCCTGATAACGCCCAATCCGATTATGGCAGACGAAATAGTCCAATATACAGTCGGTCCTATCTGGGATGACGATGAAGCTCGATTAAAATGCGAATCGGTCGCGGGTAGGGTAGCCCAACAATACCCTGGACACACCGTAAGTTGGGACGATAGATGGGAAACCGTCGTCGAAGGCGAATCGTCGATATGCTACTACAACATTGAAGATTAATATTATACGGGCGGCAGAAACGCGTTCCCCGGCACAATTTCAGTCTAGAAAGAAAAAGGGAACAGGTTCAAGCGTTCCTTGAGCCAAGAATATTGCCTTAAAACATATTATGAGTAAAGGAGTTGTAATTGTGAAGAAGTTGGTTTCGTTTTTAGCGACAACAACAGTATTGGCGGTCGCGGTTTCCGCGTTCGCCGCGCCGGTTATCGCGGACGATGACGGCAGTCCGTCGAAAGTAGAGGTTGGGAGATGAAAAAAATGTTTAAAAAAACGGCGGCGCTGGCACTGCTGTTATTGGCATTCGCGGCGCCGCTCTCCGCCGATGGATTTTCCATCACCAAGCCTGACCCCCATTGGATGATCGGCGACTGGTCGTCGGTTTCCGGAACTCCCATGACGGTAAGCGTCAGAGACTACAGGGCAAGCCTGCCCTTTTTGATGATCACGGTTCCGATCGTCGATATCATCAATTTTAGCGCCCATCTGCGGTGGGACGACGAGAGAAATGCGTTCGAGCTATGGACGGGGTCGAGCTACACCCGCGAGGGCCGCGTCGTCACCGAAGACGTGCGGACATGGGGCTATCTATGGCCGTCCTCCGGGAAAGACGCGTCCTCCGAAACGATGCGGATCGAATTAAACAGCCACGGCCAAACCTTCGAGGCGGTACTTGAAAAGGATTAAAAACAGTATTGGCGGTCGCGGTTTCCGCGTTCGCCGCGCCGGTTATCGCGGACGATGATGGCAGACCGTCGAAAGGAGAGGTTGGGAGATGAAAAAAATGTTTAAAAAAACGGCGGCGCTGGTACTGGTCTTATCGGCATTCGCGGCGCCCCTCTCCGCCGCTGGATTTTCCATCAGCAAGCCCGAGCCCCACTGGATGATCGGCGACTGGTCCTCGGTTTCCGGAACTCCCATGACGGTAAGCGTCAGAGACTACAGCGCAAATCTGCCCTTTTTGATGATCTCGGTTCCGAGCGTCGATATCATCAATTTTAGCGCCCATCTGCGGTGGGACGACGAGAGAAATGCGTTCGAGCTATGGACGGGGGCGAGCTACATCCGCGAGGGCCGCGTCGTCACCGAAGACGTGCGGACATGGGGCTATGTATGGCCGTCCTCCGGGAAAGACGCGTCCTCCGAAACGCTGCTGATCGAATTGAACAGCCATGGCCAAACCTTCGAGGCGGTGCTTGAAAAGGAGATAAAGACGTTTTCCGGGCTTGGGGAAGAGTCGCTGGAACAGTTGCGCGGGACGTGGGTCTCCCAGTCCGGTCTGGACATGAAAATCATCCTCGGCAAGACGGTGTATGATAGCTCCATCGAGATCGGCGATATGTCGTGGCAGTTCAAGGACCCCCAATGGGACGCCGAAGTTTCCAAAATCATGTTTTTCGCCGCTGATCTCTCCTGGAAGGGAGAGCCGGTCGAAGGTCCCGACGGGGTGATTTACGGGGAAGGCCGCGACTTTCGGCTCTGCACGGGCGAGCTGTCGAATGACGGCAACACTCTTACCCTTACCGGCGTGCACGGTTACAACTCTTTCAAAATGCCCTACACCGACACGACGGAGAGCGATGAACCCATTCCGTTCACCTCCGTTCTGGTGAGGCAGTAACGACAAATCTCAGCCGGGCGGCTCAGGCGAAATAATTGGTTTGCGCTCATTGATCTGCGGGAGTGTTTTGTTCTGACGGCGGCGCTGATTTCCCTGGTTCTGCACTCGCTGGGGGAAAGCTGGGAGGCGTTCGAGGATTCCATCGGCTTGCCGCCGGGGTTCCGAACTCGGGGAGAGCGCAAATGTTCCGCGCGCTCGCGCGAAAGCATATCGGAGAACCGGGGGAGGCTAAAGGCTGTAAAAATCTCTTCGTTTAGGCGAAGATTTCGTCTCTCGCGGAGGATATCGTCTCCGCGATTAAAGGCCCGGCGATTGAAGCGGGCGTCGGAATCGATAAACAGGAGAGGGAACGCAGGTCGTGGTCCGCGCCCTGGAAGGCGACGTCTACATCCTTTTGCCGGCGCCATGTCGCCCGTCCGAGGAGGGATGCCATACCGTGCGCCATCCGCCGCGCCATGCCGCCTTGCCCGTCCTTAGGCGGGGAGCGGATTGGGATGCGATCGCGAAAATGGGCGACTTGCCGCCGCCACCGGCATGTCGCCCATTTTCGCCTTATACCCTGTGGAGTTACGGCAGAAATAGCGCCTCAAACTGCCCGTTCGCAATCCAAACTCTCACGCCGGGGCCATCGGGAAACTCGCCTTCCGCCTTCGCCTGTTCAAAGGCTTCCTCTTGCACCCAGATGATTTCCGCCTCCAGCAGCGTTCCTTTTTCAAGCACGCCGTTGAGGTGTTCCTGCGCCACATCTTGGTCATCGTATTTGTCGCCGTCGCCTTCCAGGAAATTGATCTCCTTGTAGTCGCTCTCGCCCTGTCCGTTGCAGAGGAATGTCGCGGGCCGATAGCCGTCTACCCGCAGGTCGCTCATGAGGGCGTCCACCGCGACGGGAGCTTCAGCCTTGTCGCCCTTGGGCAGAGGCACGGTGACGACGACGGCGATGCCCGCGTCCGGATCGTCAAGATCAACCGGAGTCGCGCTGGCATACCCGGTGTAATCCCATGTCCAGAATACGGGAAAATACAGCGTGGTTCTTTCGCCAAAGGTTTCCGAGAACAGGATGGCGTCCAGATCCGCGGCCGGAGGTTCCGCGTCCGCCGCAGTCTCGGCGACCAGGGTTCGCACCTCTTCCATCGTTGAGGCGTCAGTCAGAAAGTCCCTGTCCACGGCATAGGGAAGGTTTTCTGCGGTGAGGAATTTATGCTCGGAGCCGGCGGCGCTTTTTGCCGGGTCATCCTCCCGTTTCAGGCGGGGAACGCCGTCTTCATATGTCGCTTCAAGCCGCATTTCCGGTTCGGGGGCAAGCCCGGAAAGATCCGTGAACTCATAGGACGACAGCGGCAGAAGCAGAATTATCCGCGTCGGCAGCGTAACGCCCTGAACGCCGAGGCGGTATTCGCCGCTCGGCGGAAGAACGACGCTTGACGAGGTAGGGCGTATTTCGTCATACGGCGTATCGTACAGGATTTTTACGGTGGTGATCGGTTCGTCAAGGCCGTTGACGAAGGTAATGTCGCATCGGTCGGATGCCCGCGCCGCGTGGACGCCGCAGATAAGCGTCATCAGGCAAGCTGCGGCCAGCAAGGCGTATTTTTTTCTGAGCATGGGAATTCTCCGTGGAATAAACCCGTCGGCGGGGCAACCCCGCCGACGGGTTATGTTGTAAAACCAGGCCTATTATTTGATGATGATGGTTGCGCCGCCGTTCTTTTTCGCGGCTTCGCCGAAACGCGGCGTGGCGCGCATTTTGAGATTCTTGACCGAAGCTGTGATTGCCGCGACATCGAACATGAATGTTTTCTTGCCAAGAGGGGGAATATTGCCGTCATGGCGCCCTTGGAGCTTTCTTGGAGCTTTTGGGGCCGGTGTAGTTGCCGCCGCTCAGACGCGCGAGAACATGATGTCGTCAAGCCGTACGAGGGTACGTGTTGTCGGGTTGTTACGAATTTCAGCGGCGGCGATATGGCCCTTCCCCAGATCGAAGGGGAGCTTTGCGGCGTTTTAGGCGACATCGGCCATGGCGGGCGGCGTACAGCGCCGTCAGGGGCGCCGCCGCCAGGAGAACCATAGGGACATCTTATTCAGACCAATAGTCAAGCGCTGTCTCTAATTGTTTGAAAAAGTATCTAATTATTTGAAAAAGTATCTAATTGTTTGAAAAACGGACGTCTTGTTTGAAAAACGGACTTAGCTGGCTCTCAATCGAAGGTCGTGCGCCTTAATTGCGCTCAATGACCAGGACGGCCTCGGTGTTGTCGAGGTCAAGCTCCAACGAGGCGGCAAAGGACTCGCTGTCGAAAAGGATGGTCACATCGCCGCCGTCTCCGCTGGCCGCCATGAGCAAGTTCTGGTCAAGGGCCTCCCATTTGGCGTCCGCGTCTGTCGCGCCTTCGAGGCTTGCCGACTGCTCGTCGAGCTTGAAAGTCTCCGGAACGAAGCCGAAACTCTTGAGGCCTTCGAAAATCGCCACAACAGTGGGGTTGCCGAAGTAGGCCGTCAGGCTGATCGACTCCGCATTCTCGTCGAAGACCAGGCCGTCCTCATGCAAGCTCCAGGACTGGTCCGCGAAGGACACGACATAATCCGTGTTTTCCTCGGGGTCAACCTCGGGCGCCGCGTACTCCTGCTTCCAAGTTTCCTCGTTCATCCCGGATTCCATGGCCTGGAGCAGCGCGCTGAGCGGCACCCCGGCCGGGGACAAGTAGTTTTCTCCATCCAAAGTGATCAGCATGGAGGGGTATTCGTCCGTCTCGGGACGGTACTCTTCCATGAAGAAGTTAATTTCCGAAGCCGATCCGGGCTCCGGCTCGGGGAAAAACTGCCAGCCCTCGCCGCCCAGAAGGACCGCGATACGCTGGCATTCGTATTCAGGAAATTTATCTGACGAGACCGTGAGGTACGTGCCTCCGGCAAGTTCGCCGGCAGCCTGCTTTGTCACGCCCTGCTCGTCGACGCAGTAGATCCCCTCGAAATCTTCCTCTGTATGGTTTTTGAGCTCGATCTCGGCAGCCAGGCTAACCTGCGCCGTCGCGAGCAGAACTATCGCCGCCGCAAGGCAGACGAGTCGGCGTTTTGTTTGCATCATACTTCTTTCTCCTCGATGGTAAAAATTCATGGGTGGTGAAAATAAATTATGGGTGGCAAAATTATGGAAGTTTCACTTCATAGCGTTAATAGGTTTATAGCTTGTTCCCGGGAAGGTTTTTGCAAGTTCGAGGCCACGAGCGGCGTATCGCGCGTCCGCAGCGCTCGCTTTTGAGCGGAATCCTAAAGGGAACGGGAAAAAGCATATGCCCAAATAATGGGCATATTCATCTGTCCGCCCATTATTTTAGCAGCTGGAGCGTTTCGCGCGTGAAATACTTAGCGAGGATTAGCTTCAAATCCTTGCCGCCAGATGCTTGCGGAGAGGCTTTGGCACACGTTGTGCAAAGTTATCGGACATCCGGCAGGGCAATGAGCCTGGCATTGAGTCGGGAAATGAGCCGGGCAATGACAAAGACCAGCCATGGCCGGAGGCCTGAGGAAAAACATTTTCCTTGCTCTTGCCGTTGCCGGTGCGCCGATGAAAAAGGAATATAGCTGATGAAACTCAAGAAAGTCCTGAAAATTCTCTGCATAATTCTCGTTTGCTGCGCGGCGGCATATTATGGGTTGGTTTATCTCCTTGTTGGAGGCGTTGATTGACTTGTTGGAGGCATTGATGGATTAGGCCGCGATGCCGTCCATGCGGCGCGCGCGGAGCATCTACCGCAGGTTCGCCGACAGAATGAGAAAATGGCGCAGCAAAAGAAATGATGCCGCAGCGTATCCTTTCAGGCTTCGTATAAAAGACCATGGTATGGCGACGGCTCCCATAACAAGAAGATAGGCGATGGTGGGCAGTTCCATGGCGTCCGCGCTCGTGCCCGCTATTATGCCGTAGGGCAGCTCAATCATAGTGTAGACGGCGCTCATAGTGTAGACGGCGCTGATCGAAAAGACCGCCATCACCGCATAGGGAAAATAGCGGATTGTTTTACCGGCGACCCTGCCGGTGGCGCGCGATGTCTTATGAATGATTTTTTCCGCAGCGCAGGAGCCTACGGCGGCGGCCACGGTTGCGACTCGTTCTTCGACGGCGCCCATGCTCCGATCGGATTGCATGCCGTTTGAATCCGGGCCGCCATGGGGTTTGAAATACATGACTTCAAAAAAACCCGTGACCAGGGCGATGTCGCGTTCCAAAAGTTTTCGCTCTTCCAGCAGCGTTCTTTTGTGTGACGCGTCAAAGGTGTCGTGACCAAGCTCCATAAAGGCATACATCGTATTTTCATGGAAGTGAAAGGCCGAGGGGACATCCAGCGCCTTGCTGAAAAAGAAGATCCCCTCTATCATTTTCGGCGTGAGCACCGCCATGGCGTCGAGGGGATCTGCCGCGTAAACATCGAAAAGTCTGTTGAATTCGTCAAGTTCCGTTTCCGCTTTTTGCCGCCCGGCGTCAGACGCGGGAACCTTCGCCGCGTCAAAATCACGCTTCCGACGTGAACTGTTCCCCTGAACCGGCCCGCGAAAGCGAATTGCATGGCCCTGCCTTTAAATATGTCGCGCCGCCGAGTCTCTGTCCTGACTCCCCTTCTACCCGTCACAGCGACTTGGTACTGCTCGCGCACGCTCATATCGCATTGGGAAAAATGAATCCCCTTGTAGTCGGCAGCGATCAGGTCGTTGCCGCCGATGCTGTCGGCGTTTCTGAAAAGTCCAGGTTTTCGATGGCTTGCCTGTCGAGCATGCCCTTGGGGTCATATTGCAGATTGTCCAAAGCTTTCGTCAACTCGGCCTTGACCAGGTCTTCTTTGAAACGTTCATTATACTGGCTTCTTATCGTCAGGGACCACACCAGAAAGAAGGAGAACACGCCCACTGCCGCAAAGGGCGGCAACCGCAGGGGCAGTTCAAGGCATATTCCCGCGACGAACGTGGCGATCCCCAAAACTGCGCCCGCAATCTTGAGCAGTTTAGCCTTCAAGCGCCGTCGTTCCATCGCCGCCAGCGCCTCGTCGCCCATGGAGGACTTGTAGCTTTTCGCGTCGCGCCACACCCCCCGCAGCATGAAGAATACCTTGACGACTATGGCCAGAATAACGGCGTAAAATATCAGCTGAAGAATTTCCATAAGATCTATCGCCCATTCCTATCAAAAAGCGGAACAACCTTCCGATTTTGCAAATTCAGCGCCGCTGCCTCAAGTGACTTCCGGCATAGGGAACATCTCCCTTGCCAGATGAGAGGCGAAGCGCTAAAGGATGTTCATTGGACAAAAATGTTCATTGGGCAAAAAAATGGGCATGGGCGACGACACATGCCAAATATTAGGGCAGTCTCGGGGCGGCGAGGCCGCCAGGCGGGCGCGGCGGCGGTCTTTTCGCGCATGGCGGCGGCGCCTGGGCTGACGGCATATTTTTTGCTGTTTGTTTCAAGGTCAGGCGATACAAACCCAAAGCCAGGCTGTTAAGGAGAATTTCCATGAAGACTATTTTGGGCATTGCGGCGGCGACGCTTGTTTTGGTTTGCGCGGGCATGGTTTGCGCGGGAATGGCTCGCGCGGCGGATCCTTCAGAGGACTACAGCCGCTACAGCGTAAGCGACGGCGCCTTGCGGCTGGACGACGCCCCTGTGAATAATGCCGCCCCCGATGACCCTGATGTGCCGGACCCCACCCCCCATAAGGTGGGTGACAGACACCTCACGCCGGAAGCGCTCTCCGCCGGCGTTCCGCAGTATTGGAGCCTTATCCCCCGGGAGAGCAATGCCGCTACGGCGCTGTTTTTCTCCGGAGACGGAAAATTCATGTTCGCCGTGCCCCTTGAGCATTGGTCGGAGTGCCATGACGCCATACCAAGCCCTGGCGGGCAGAAAATCATTCTTGTCGGGGGCGCTCCCTGGCGCCCGTTTAGGGTGAATGTTCTGTATGATTATTCCGACCGTGAGAATCCAAGCAAACTGGCAGAGTTCGATACCGTGATCGGAGACCCTATTCAATGGCTCGATCCCGGGCGTTTTGTCTTCACCCTCATGGGATCGGCCGACAACCGCCTGGACGTCGCCAGCGACGTCTTGCTGAGCGGCGCGTTCTACGTGTCGCTCTACGACACGACTATTTCTGAGAGAGTTGATCTCAAAGAACCTACCGACACGCAAAATTTTATGCTCAAAGGCGTGGCCGACGACAAGAAAACTGTGGAAATCATAGAGCACTCCGTCAAGGACCCCGCTGACTGGAAGAAAGAAGATACAGAGCTGCGGAAACAGACACTGACGGTTCCCATTCCGTCGGCAGGCTAGGGTCGACAGATCCCGGACGCCTTTTCCCATTGATCTTCTACATTTTTTTCCCCATCTATACTTTTACAAAAGGATGTATCTCATGAAACGCTTTTTTTCGTTACTGATGATGATGATATTTTTGGCGTGCGCGTCCGCCGGCGCCTTTGCCTCGAACAGCGACTCGGCGCAGGACGATGGCCGCGGCGACACCTTTGAAGACGATGGCCGCGGCGATACCTTTGAGGAAGATGGCCGCGGCGATACTTTTGAGGAAGATGGTCGCGGCGACACCTTTGAAGAATAAGGCTGCGGCGACGCCTTTTAGGAAGAAGAAGGCTGCTGGCCGCGACCTCTTTGAGGATGATGGCGAGCCTTCTTCTTTTTTCCATATACCCATATCATGCGAGGCGACGCCGCCTGGCTGGATGTCGTGTGCTCAAAAGCGTGGCCGATGACAGGGAAACTGCGGAAATCATGGAGCGCTCCGTCAAGTGCCCCGCTGACTGAAAGAAAGAAGATGCAGAGCTGCGGAAACGGATCCTGACGGTCGCCATTCCGGCGGCAGGCTAGGGTCGACAGATCCCTGACGGTTTTTCCCATTGATCTTTTACAATTATTTCCCACCTATCTTTTACAAAAGGATGTATCCCGTGAAACGCTTTTTTTCGTTATTGATGATGATGACATTTTTGTTGTGATTGTCCTCCGCCGAATTTGCCTCGTCGGACTTAGGCATGGAACAAGAAGAAGGCCGCGGCGACGTCTTTAATGATGAGGACGAATTTTCTCCATTTACCATATTACCCAT
This sequence comes from Synergistaceae bacterium, assembly GCA_031269915.1. Taxonomy (GTDB): domain Bacteria; phylum Synergistota; class Synergistia; order Synergistales; family Synergistaceae; genus JAIRKI01. Next base: position 2,076 of record JAISYN010000118.1, on the reverse strand, counting down.
AGGCATATCCAAAGAGGATGCGCTTGAAGCCGGCGCCGAGGCCACCGACGACGACGATGTCATGAAAGGCGAAACCAATTGGGTGGATGTCGAATGGGACGTGGTCCTGATGTTCGAGAAAGGCAAACTGGCCACTCTCGCCATTCAGACGGCGTTTGACCTCACAACGCTGGTGGCTGTTCTCAACAAGTTCGATGCGTATGGCTACGAGCCATGGCAAATGACCGGGGCCGGTGGAGATAATGTGGAGTTCTATACGTTGAAAGCCCAGGGCATGAATTACGATGAACTTGAGCAAGAGTATCAGGTGCAGATAGAATCATTTTTGGAAGGCGATGCCGAAAAATTAAGCATCATACTGTGTCTGGACGAAGTGCTGGACGCTTTCGCCGATGTCGCAAAAAAGAAGGGCGATGGAGACGCGTTGATAAAAAAAGAAGCGGATTCCGTTATCTATGCCGTCACTATCGACAAGAAAAAAGAGACGATACTCGTCCTTATGTCGACGTTTGGAACCCTGAATGCGGACTAACCTCATGAAAATAAAAAGAAAAATCATGTACGCTTGCGCGGTCTGCCTGCTTGTTTCGGCTGCGGGGCATTCGCAAGCCCTGGCGCAGAAAGGGGAGGCGGTAGCCAGTCATTGCGCCGTCGATGAAACCATCATCTTTGCCTGCCCCGTGGACGATCAGCGCTTGCTTTCCGTTTGCGCCTCTCGGGAATATGGCCCTGATAGCGGGTACGTGCAGTATCGCTCCGGCCCAGCGGACATGGCGGAAACTGTTGTGCCCGCAGAAAAGGCCGCGCCCTCCAGAGCCGCTCAAAGCGGCGCATGGATGTTCTCCGGCGGAGGCGGCGCATACCTACGCTTTGAGGAAGGCGGGACCTCGTATCATGTGTATACGGCCATCGGCCGCTGGGGAAACAACGGAGGAACAGCGGAGCGGGCCGGAGCGTTGGTGGAAAAAGACGGCAAGGTCGTCAGCGACATTCGCTGCAAAGGACAGCAAGTCGGCGAGCTTGGGCCGGAATTCTTTGAAAAGGCCGGACTGCCGGAAGCGGAATCGGAGTTTGAACTGCCCGAGTGAGGTTTCCCCAAGCCAGAGAGCCGATACGTGCGGAGTTCTATAAAATTCGCCAATGCACAAAAATTTACGCAGCAAGCGAAATGAAATGAAATGAAATGAAATGAAAACATTTACGTGCGGCATATTGATTTTGGCGGTTCTGACGTTAGCGGCGTCAGCGGTTTTCGCCGACGGACAGAGCGAGACCTACGTCATCGACTACAAGGGCGGCTCTATAAGGCTTTCAGGATAATGACCACAGGGCGACACGTGCAAATAGAGAACCCGATCGTCGGAGAGTTCGGCGGCGTCTCATGGTTATGTGTCGGGAGCGTGGGGGAACGAGGTACGGAAGGTTCCGAACGCGGGGTTTACTTCTTTGACGACACGGACAAACCTCTGTGGTTCCTGCCGCTCGATGATGCCGATTATGATGTGCATGATGGGGTTAACGTTTATTTCGCTCCGAACAAGAAACACGTGGTTATTGAAGGATTAGGCGAGGCGGGTTCTGCTGTCGCGCTGTACACGTTCGGAGACGCAAAAGAAAAAGCGTTGTTCTTCGCGTATGCCGGATTCTGGGTGGACGCGAACCGCTTTGTTTTCCCCTTGGAAGAGGCGGGCATGGGAACAATGCCTGACAGGGACTCGCACGGCGGCGAAATAGTTGTAGGATGGCATTCCATAGCCGTGGTCGATACCGACGGTAAGCCGACCCGGATGATGGCGGCAACGGAAACGAAAAGTTGCTCCATCCTCTACGACAGCGTGACTGGCGACGTAAAAGCGGATTTCGAAAAAAGGAATTTGGCGTCAGCGAGGAATCGGTGAAATCCAAGAGCGATTGGGCCTATCAGGACAAGATCAAAATCACGGAGCTAACGGCGCCGTTCCCCAATGAGCAGCTTCAGGAGGCTTCAGAGGCGGCAAGGCCGGAGGATGTTTTCGTGTTCGAGGACGGAAAGTGGTGGGTGAAGGCGGGCGGCAAACTGACGGAGACCTACCCCCT
>JAISYN010000065.1 GCA_031269915.1 Synergistaceae bacterium | reverse complement strand
AAGGAGAGCCGGGCGTCGCTCGCGCTGACGCATGCGGGGGTTTCCAAGGCGCGCGCGGAGGTCGAAAACGCGACCCGCACCTACAAGCGCAATAAGGAACTTTGGGATCGGAAGTTGATAGCGCGCAGCGACCTCGACTCCTCCGAAACCAGCCTGACACTCGCCAAAGCCTCCATGATAGAGGCGAACGCGCGCGTCACGCAGGCGGAGGAATCTTTGAGGCAGGCCGAGACGAACCTAGAGTACGCGAAGATATTATCCCCTATAGACGGAGTGGTTGTCTCGCGCAAGGTCGACGTAGGACAGACCGTCGCCGCGAGCCTCCAGACTCCGACGCTTTTCTCCATAGCGCGCGATCTGACTCGGATGCAGGTTGAGGCAAACATCGACGAGGCCGATATAGGCCGCATAGTCGAGGGACAGAGGGCAACATGCAAATTCGACTCGTGGCCGCAGGATTCCTTCGAGGCGGTGGTACGGCAGAAGCGGCTGAGCCCGGAGACCGTGTCCAACGTCGTCACGTATGTGGTCATCCTGGATATAGATAACAGCGGGGGAAAACTGATGCCCGGCATGACAGCCAACATATCCGTCATAGTGGAGGAACACCCGGACGTGCTGAAGATTCCCGCGGCGGCTCTGCGCTTCACGCCGCCCGCGGACGCGCTCGGCGAATCTAAGAAGGAAAAGGATGAAAGCGCTTCGGAGCAGGGCGGGCTGTTCATGATGCCGCGCCGTCCGGGCTCGTCGGGCGGCGGCAATGCGGAGCAGGCTGTGTGGCTTGTGGAAGACGGCAAATTAGCTGGCAGGATAGTCGTCGACGATGTGGGAGTGAACGACAGGACATGGGTCGAACTTCGCGGAGAGGCGCAAAATCTGCTGAAAGAGGGACAGGAATTGGCTGTCTCTTTCACCAAGGACTCCGGTCCGTCTTCGGCCGCCGCGGCCGGTACGGAAAAATGAGCGGCGCCATAATAGAAGTCAGAGATCTTGTGAAAATTTATCAATCGGGCGATTTCGAGCTTAGAGCCCTGGACGGCGTCTCTTTTTCCATCGGCAGGGGAGAGTTTGTCGCCATCATGGGGCCGTCCGGATCGGGAAAATCGACGATGATGAACATGATCGGCTGCCTCGACACTCCTACGGAGGGGACGTATATGCTTGACGGCAGAGACGTATCCAAGCTGCCGGGGGACGAACTGGCGCGCGTGCGCAACGCCACGCTGGGTTTCGTATTCCAGGGCTTCAATCTGCTGCCGCGCCTTGACGCTCTGGACAACGTCGCCCTCCCTCTGGTATACGCCCGCGTCGATTCGACGGAGCGCGCGCGCCGGGCGCAGATCGCGCTCGAGAAAGTGGGGCTTGGCTCCCGCATGAAACACCGTCCGAGCCAGCTCTCCGGAGGACAGCAGCAACGCGTCGCCATAGCCCGCGCTCTGGTCGGCGAAGCGCCCGTCATCCTCGCTGACGAACCGACGGGCAACCTGGATACCAGAACAAGCGTGGAAATCATGGATTTGCTGTGCGGAATAAACGGGGAGGACCGCACGATAGTTCTGGTGACTCACGAACTCGATATAGCGATGTACGCGTCGCGCGTTCTGCGTTTCAAAGACGGCCGTCTGGTGGACGATGTCCGCCAGACAGCGCGGAGGAGCGCCCAAAAGGAAGAGGGGGTATCTTATGTTTGAGCTTTTCAGAACCGCGATATCATCGCTGTGGGCGAATAAAACTCGTTCCATTCTCACGATGCTGGGGATCGTGATAGGCGTCGGGGCGGTGATAGCGATGGTCGCGATCGGCAACGGGGCGGGCGAGGAGATGGCCGACGTGATATCAGGTATGGGAGTCAACATGATAATGATTTTTCCCGGCACGCCAAACTCCGGCGGAGCCAGGATGAGCGCGGGAAGCGGCGCTCGCCTCACTCTGTCCGATATCAGGGCCATAGAGGACGAATGCTGGTCGATACAGGCGGTAGCGCCGCAGATAACGACCGGTTCGCAGATAATATTCGAAAACCGCAACTGGGCGTCGTCAGTTACCGGGACTACGCCCGGTTTCTTCAGCATCAGGGAGTATCAGGCCGAAAGAGGCCGTCTGCTGGACGATGAAGACGAGCGCAACGCGGCCAAGGTAGCGGTTTTGGGATCGACGCTGGTTCGTGAACTGTTCAGCGGCGTCGATCCAATAGGAAAGAGCATCAGAATAAGGAACATACCTTTTGAGGTCGTCGGAACGCTCGCCGCGAAGGGACAGTCGGCGATGGGGCCAGATCAGGACGACACAGTAGTGATCCCGATAACCACAGCCCAGCGGCGTTTGACGCGCAGCTCCTTCGCGGACTCCATAAACATGGCTTTTGTTCAGGCAAAGGATGTCAGCATGCTAGAAAGCGCCATGAGCGAGATAACCGGGCTCCTTCGCCAGCGTCACCGCCTTGCTCCCGACGCCGAGAACGATTTCAGTCTCGGCAACATGACCGACGTCATCAACAGCCTTTCCCAGTCCACAAGGGTGATGACGCTGCTTTTGGGTTCGGTGGCGTCCATCTCGCTGATAGTCGGGGGCATCGGCATAATGAACATCATGCTGGTGTCGGTGACGGAACGCACCCGCGAAATAGGTATCAGGATGGCGATAGGCGCCAGCGCTTTCGATATAAGGGTCCAATTTTTGCTCGAAGCGATGCTGCTGTCGCTCGTGGGAGGGATCATAGGAATATTGCTTGGCTACGGCGCGTCCGTCGTCGTGGCGCAGTTGCTGGAATGGCCTGCTCCGATCTCGGGGGGATCCATTGCTCTCGCGGCGGGATTCTCCTGTTTCATAGGAGTGTTCTTCGGTTTTTATCCGGCGTGGAAGGCTTCCTCACTGCGCCCCATAGACGCTTTGCGCTTCGAGTGATTCGTCATGAACATAAAAAGGAGGCTTTTTGTATCCAATATATTGATGCTGGTCATACCGGTCGCGACAAGTCTAGCCGTTTTCTTCGCCGGATTGCATTTTTTCGCCACTCTGGCGGGTCTGGGAAGCAGGCAGCGCGAAGGCCGGCCGTTTATGGAAGCCGCGGAACAGGCGGATAAATTGATCGACGGATGGAAAGAGAACGGGGCCGGCATAGACGCGATGGTGGACGGCGCGCGCGCTTTCAACAGTCAGTACGGCGAAACAGGCCCGATTCTTCTTATCTTCAGGGACGGAGAGATACTCGGCGGCGGGGAGATCCGGCATGGAGACGATGTCTTGCGTTCGGTTCTGGCGCATAACGAAAACTCCGTAATTTTCGGCAGGACGGCCGCCAGCCTCCGCAAATCCGGTGATTTTCAGGTCGTGTTGTACGAGAGGCTGCGAATGACCGAAATGTCGCGGAGCTACAAGGACGTCATGTTCAACGGGGCCGTGGTTTCCGTGATCTGTTCGGCCGCCGTGATACTTCTGACCAACGTCTTCCTCACGCGCTTCGTGTTCAAAAAGATACTTCGCGCCATGGACATCCTGACGGACGGCGTCCGCCAGATACGCGAAGGCAACCTGAATTTCAGGATAGACTACGGTGAAAACGATGAATTCAGCGCCGTATGCGGCGCTTTCAACGGCATGGCCGGTCATCTCATGTCGGTCGAGGAAGCCCGGCTCAAGGACGCGCAGAGCCGCAAGGAACTCATGGCAGGAATATCGCACGATCTCAGGACGCCCCTCACATCGATAAAAGCCTATGTCGAGGGGCTCGAACAGGGAGTAGCGGAGACCGCAGCAGCCAGGAAGCGTTATATCGAAACCATAAAGAACAAAACGGGCGACCTCGAACGAATCATCGACACGCTGTTTCTCTTCGCCAAGCTAGACACCGGAGAGTTCCCGTATCGCATGGAACGCGTCGACCTGTGCTCAGCCGTCTCCGAAATGGTGTACGAGGCTGCGGAGGAGTATTCGGACGCCGGTCTCGACATCTCCGTGGAAAAGTCCGACTCTCCTGTGTTCGTAAACATAGACGCTTTGCAGATGAGAAACGTGCTGATAAACATTTTCGAGAACAGCCTGAAATATAAGGATAAGGAACGCGGACGTCTCGCCGTCCGAGTCTCGCGCGCGGACGGCGAAGCGGTGTTGTCCATGTCCGACGACGGCCCGGGCGTTCCGGGTGACGCTGCGGAAAAATTGTTCGGCCTGTTCTACAGAATCGACGGATCCCGCAGCAATCCCAGCCGCGGCAGCGGCCTGGGACTGGCGATCGCCGCCAGAATGGTAAAACATTTCGGCGGTTCCATAGAGGCCCAAAATATATCCGGCGGCGGGCTTTCCATAATCATAAAACTGCCTGAAGCGGAATAGGGGGGAACTGCTCATGCCCGGCAAGAAAATTCTCATCGTGGAGGACGATACCTCGATAGCCGAGATAGAGAGGGACTTTTTGGAGATAAACGGGATGGAGTGCGTTCTGGTTTCCAACGGGACGGACGGCCTGCGCGAAGCGTCGTCCGGCAGATACGATCTGATTTTGCTCGACCTGATGCTGCCGGGGCTCGACGGGTATGAGATAACGAAAAGGATAAGAGGCTCAGTCGACACTCCGATACTTATGGTGACGGCCAAGACCGACAGCGCGGACAAAATTCGCGGTCTCGGCCTTGGCGCGGACGACTATATTTCAAAACCGTTCTCTCCCACCGAGCTTGTGGCGAGGGTGAAGGCCAATCTGGCCCAGTACGAGCGGCTCACTGGCCTAGGCGCCTCGCAGGCCGGCGAGATAACCTCTGGCAACGTCAGAATAAACCATAGAGCGCGGCGCGTGTATGTGGACGAACGAGAAATCGACCTTAAAAACAAGGAATACGAACTGTTATATTTTCTGGCGACGAATCCCGACATCGTATTCAGCAAGGAGACCCTGTACGAACGCATATGGGGTATGGAGGCTGTCGGCGATACAGCCACGGTCGCGGTTCATATAAACCGGCTTCGGGAGAAGATAGAACGCGATCCCTCTGACCCTGTACACGTCGAAACGGTGTGGGGCGTGGGTTACAGGTTCAAAAAATAAGTTCATCGGCGGTTCTACAGAGCTTCTGTTTTTTCGCGCGCTGAATCGAAATCCGCTCTGATTCGATTTCTCAGGGCGGCGTCCGTGATCACCCGCAGGCCCATGACGGCCAGCGCCTCAGCTCCGCGCGCCAGATGTTCGCGGACTTGAGGGCCGTATACCAGTTTAGCGAATTCGTGCGTGTGAGGGGATATATATTGTCCTGCCGCCACGTCGAGCAGTGGTTGTATCGCCGGGCAGCGCCAGCTTACATTGCCCATGTCGCTCGAACCGCCCGTAATGTAGCGGTTGTTTACGGCATAGCCCATCCCGGACAGTATCCGTTTCATTTCGCCCTCAGCCGCCTGGTTGGGGAGCATGTCGTCGGAGGAAGCTTCGCCCGTCCTCCACGAAACTTCGACGCCGGCCGCGAGAGCGGCGCCTCTGGCGCAGTTGTAGACCTTTTCCATTTCAAGCTCCAGGCATTTCTTCGACGGGGCCCGAAAATAAAATTTTGCCGACGCGAATTCAGGCACTATGTTCGGCGCGGCGCCGCCGTTTGTTATGATGCCGTGAATCTGCATGTCCTTAACGTGCTGCCTTTGCATGTCCAAAGCGTGAAAAAGCAGTTGAACTCCGTTCAGCGCGTTCAGCCCCTCCCAGGGAGAGCCGGACGCGTGAGCGGGACGGCCCTTGAAGGAGAATTCAAGGCAGCGCACGGCGAGAGAGCGGTAGACGGCGCTGGTGCGGCCCGCCTCCGTGTGGATCATCATGGCGATATCGGCGTCGTCGAACGCTCCGGCCTCAGCCATTGGCGCCTTCGCCCCGTTCGTCTCCTCGGCCGGCGTCCCCGTCACACGGATTTCGCCAAACCCGTCAGCCGCTTCAGCCAGCGCGGCGCCGGCCAGCAGGGACATGGCGCCGTGCAGGTTGTGCCCGCAGGCGTGGCCTATGCCCGGCAGGGCATCGTACTCGACCAGAAGCGCCGCCACAGGCCCTGCGCCTTTTCCGCGCACCGCGTTGAACGCTGTCGGTATTCCCAGGTAGGGATACTCCACGTCGAAGCCGAGTTTTTGAAGCATATCCGACATCTTCGCGCTGGCTTTGAACTCCTCGCCGCCCAGTTCGGGGTTTTCGGCCATCCAGTCGCTGAGCGCGGCATATTCGGCAAGATGTGTTTTTATATATGAACGTATATCGTCTTCGTTTTTTTGAAAGTCCGCCATGTGCGTATTCCTATAGCGCCGTTAAATCGAATAATTCGATCCACCAAGGTTTCTGCTTCTTTCCACGAGGTCTTCCAGGGTCACCCCGTCGAGATATTCGTTGATCACCCTGTTCAAACCCTCCCAGAGGGGAAGCGTGGGGCACCAGACGTTTCTGGGACACCTGTTAGGCTTGTCCTCCATACAGGCGACAGGCGACAGGTCGCCTTCCACGGCTCTTAAAATATCCCCGACCTTGTAGTCCTTAGCATGCCGCGCAAGCCGGTATCCCCCGTCCTTGCCCCGGGAACTCTTGAGATAGCCGGCGCGGCTCAGCATGGGTATTATCTGTTCGAGATATTTTATCGTTATCTCCTGGCGCGACGAGACGTTTTTCAACGGGATGAATTCCCCTGTATCGTGTATGGCCAAGTCTATCATTACTCTGAGCGCGTAACGGCCTTTCGTGGACATCTTCATTGAAATCGCCTCCACCTTCGCATATTTTATTATAAAATGATACCCGCTAAATATATATTTTCAATAGAAATATAGATATTATTTAGAAGATCGAGGTTCGGAAGATTGACCTCCGATTGAAAAATAGCCGCGCCCCTCCCTCGGGATATATTATCAGACAATTTTTAATTTCCCCTTGTTCCCTTTTCGAAGCTGCTGTTCGAATGCGCGTAATATACCTTCGTTTGATGTATTTTGTCAAAGAAGTAGTTTCTATATGAAGTAGTTTCCACATGTTTTATGAATCTCAGCGTCATTAGCAAAGAACAAATATATTGCTGATAACCATAATATCCGAGTCTGAGCGCTTTTCTGTTATATAGGCCGAGACCAGCCAAAACCAAAATCGCGTAACAAAAAATTTACATGAGTTTTACATGAGCGTAATCATGTTTTTACGTGCGCTCTTTATAATCAGAACATGCGGTTTAAAAGAATACGTTTGCCGAAGGAGAGAGGTTTATGCGGTCTGTAGCGCTGATTGAGATGATATTGACGGCTGGCAAAAGCCTCGGGCAGACCTTGCAGACCCCTCCGGCATTCTGGGCGCCCATGCCGCGCCGGGAGAGTTTTAGCAAGGTTTTCCAAGCGATTCCGTACTTCTCCATGATGTTTGCTGTTCCTGCGATTGCCGCACAGAGAGGGGGCCGGACGCCCGCATTTTAACGGCTTGCGGTTATCGCGCTCCTCTTTGAGAAATAAAAATAGATATGATGGAGGTGTAAGCATGAAGAAAACATTCTCGAACTGGCCAGGGAGAACGGTTACGAGATCAGTGGGCACTTCATCTAGTCTTGACCTCGCGCCAGACTGAGCGAGAGCGCGAGGCGTCGTGGACATGCAGTTGTAGCAGCACGGTCATGGATGCCCCATGAATCCTGGCTACACCCAGGTTATAGTTGAGCGGACGGCCGCAATGGACGCGATCTGGAGCAATGGCGCTGACATCAATTCAGCCTTGGCCGCAGCAGACGCCAAGATCCTTAGAATGAACATGCTGGACGCAAAATAGCGTTCTTGCTGAAAAATTATCTTCTACGAGGAGGATTTTCAATGAGAAATGTGCGAAAAATGAGCGCGGCGATTACGGCAATCGCGCTTCTTTGCTGTCTAATGACAGGAACCGCCGGCGCGGCTTCTTACAAGGACACAGTGAAAGAGATAGTCATCTGCTACCTGCCAAATGAGGGCAGTGAGGAATTTGCGGAGTATCGGGGGCTGATGCAGAAGGAGCTTGGAGATCATCTCGGTATAAAAGTCACCGAGATAAACGCGGCTGACTACAACGCGGTCGTGGAAGCCATGCGAACCAAACACGCCGACGTTGCCGCCTTTGGGCCGGTATCCTACGTGCAGGCCGCCGAGCGCTCTGGCGCCGAGGCTTTTGCCGTAGCTGTCCCGAACGGCGACAAAAGTCTCGCGGGTTACACGTCTAAAATAATAGTCAAGAACAGCAGCCCCATCAAGGGGCTCAAAGACCTGAGCGGTAAGACCTTCGCGTTTGTCGACCCGGCGTCCACGTCCGGCAACTACGTTCCTACATTGGAACTGATGAACGCGTTCCCTTCCAAGGACAACGAATACTTTCACACGAACGGAGCGTTTTTCTCATCCGTCAGCTTTTCTGGCAAACACCAGAACGGACTTCAAGCGGTCTTAAACGGCGATATCGACGCCGCTCCAATAGCGTCGGACATCCTCGACATAGAGACCGCCGCAGGGCGCGTGGGCAAAGGTGATGTGACCGTCATCCACGAATCGCCGCGGATCCCGGCCTCTCCGATGGCCATTCGCGGCGACTTGCCAGACGATCTGAAGGAGGCCATAAAGACATTTTTCCTGAACTACAAGAACGACGACTATTTTCAGTTTATGCATGGACTGGCGCCGGAACAGAAACCATCATATATCGAGGCTGACGACGGTGATTACGACTACGTGCGCGACTTGATGGAGAAAGTCATGCCGAAATGAGCTGGATAAGGCCAATTTTGAAATAAGCAGCCTTCGGGGGAATATCGCGCTATCTCTGCGAAATTCCCCCTGGGTGGGGGAAGAGGTGGTTTGTTCCTTGCAGAACATCCTGGAAGTTCGTGATCTCAAAAAATCGTATCGCGGCATGCGCCAGTCTGCCGTAAAAAATATTACCTTCTCCGTGACTAAAGGCGAGATGGTCGGCGTAATCGGGCCGTCAGGCGCGGGGAAATCCACGCTGCTCCGTTGTATCAACCGCCTTGTCGAGCCCTCGGCTGGGCATATCCTGATATGCGGGGAGGAGATAACCGGCGTACCCGCATCCAAAGTGCGCCAGCTCCGCCGCAGGATTGGGATGGTATTCCAGCATTACAATCTGGTCGGGCGGCTCACCGTGATGCAAAACGTCATGCATGGCCGTCTGGGGTACATGAGCACGCTGGAGGGGGTTTTCGGCCTTTATTCAGAGGAGGATAAGAGGCGGGCTGTCAAAATACTGGAGCAGACAGGGCTTGGAGAGTTTCTCTATCACCGCGCCGATAAGCTTTCCGGCGGACAGAAACAGCGTGTCGGGGTCGTTCGTGCGCTGATGCAGCAACCGTCGATTCTGCTGTGCGACGAACCTATAGCGTCGCTTGATCCTGCGAACGCTCAGGTCATCATGGAACTCATCAAGAATATTTGCAAGGAGCGGGAGATAGCGTGTCTCGTAAATCTGCACCAGGTCGACGCGGCAGCGAGATATACGGATCGAGTCATCGGCATGAACGGCGGAGAAGTCGTTTACGACGGCCCGACCGCAAATCTGTCGGAACAGATGATCGAACAGGTGTACGGCAAACCGATGAACCAACTGATGATCAAGGACATCTGCTGATGTCAGTACCGAATGACGATAGGCCTTCCCGCGAAAGAATAATGCTCGCCTCTCCCGAAAGCAGACGCGCGGAGCAAATGTTTTTATGCGTTCTGTTCACGTTGTTTGTCATTTCCACTGCGTTTACAAAATTCAACCCCCTCGACGCCCTGCTTGCGCAGGGTGAATTTTGGAACTTCATCTTCACGGATTTCATCCCACCGCGTATACAAAGATTGGGCGCTCTGTTCACAGCGGTCAAACAGACGCTGTATATGGCCATAGGCGCTACGGGCATTTCCGCAGTGCTGTCGTTGATCCTTGGTTTTTTGGGAACTCCGGCCATTTGCCGATGGCGGCTCGTAGGCGCGTTAGTCCGTGGGTTCGCCTCGTTGCTCCGCAACATACCGGTCCTCGTCTGGGCGTTCATCCTGGTGGCCGCCTTCGGGATCGGCGCCGCCGTAGGGATAGTTTCTCTCGTCATTTCAACGGTTGGTGAGCTGACTAGATACTTCATAGAGACCCTGGACGAGATCGCCGGGGAGAATATCGAAGCGCTTGAAGCAACAGGGGCCGGGACGCCCCAAGTGATAGCCCAGGCCATTCTGCCGGCCGCTATACCCAGCTTTATCGCGTGGTTCCTCTATTGTCTCGAACTCAATATCAGGGCGTCCACGATCCTCGGAATGGTGGGCGCTGGCGGTATAGGCCTTTTGATGACCGGATATATCAAACAGTACAACTACGGGGCGGCCTCTACCGCAATAATGGCAGTAGCGGCAATCATCATCGGCGCCAACCTGCTCACAGATTACTTGAGGAGGGTCATCCTATGATTATTTTACGTCAGGAGGCGAGCGCGTCTTGAACGCGAACAACGCGGCGCCGGAACTGGCGGCCGAAAAAAACGAAGATGGAATTTCGCTGTCATTGAAGGAGCGCCTGAAAGCGAAAAAAATACCGATAAGAGACGCGAGGCGCGAACGCCCGATTCGCGTATTTTTGTACTGTTCGTTCATTTTGACGGTGGCGTCGATGTCGCTTCTCGATTTGGACTGGAGTAAAATCGCCGGCCGCGTCCCAAGGTTGGGCGGCGTTTTTTGGGAGATGCTCCACTTCTCGACCGAACGGTTCCCCCTCACTCTGCTTACTCTGGCTGAAACG
>JAISYN010000129.1 GCA_031269915.1 Synergistaceae bacterium | reverse complement strand
CGACAGCCACGGATAACCTTGATGGCGACGCGGGCGCGGCCGGCATCGGCACAGCTTACGGCGATGTAGAGATATCCGGCAGCGCCAAGGTTACGGCGAAGGGCATCAGCGATGATGATCAAAGCGCCGGGATCATCACGCTGGAGGAAGGTACATCACCCGGAGGCGATATCAAAATCAGCGGTAACGCGGTAGTCAGCGCCACTGGCGAGGGCGCCGAAGGCTACGGCATCAAAGTTGAAGGTACTGGCAAAAAACTGGAACTCGCAGGTAGCGCGGAAGTGACGGCCACGGCGGATGGAAAAGGCTACGCCGTAGCGACCGATGAACCCGATGGCATTACTGCTGTGGGTAACGCGGAGCTTACGGTGGTCGCTGACGGCGGAAAATATTATCAAGCTGCCGGCAATTCTGCCAACAACGATCTGCCGAGCGGCACGGTTACCCAGCCAAAGACTCCCCTCGCGGGCTCCGGCGGCGGCTGCGATACGGGGGCGGGCGCGTTCGGCGCGCTTATGGCCTTGGCGTGCCTCGCCGTAACGCGTAAAAACGCGGCCGGACGCTGACCGAAGACGCTCATCCGGTCCGGTTTGGATAAGAATCGCGGGGGACCTCCGGCATTGCCGGAGGTCCCCTTTGCAGCGGCATTCAAGTTCAGGCTAACGCGCCCATCCCTCAACATTCCCGGATGCGGCCGCGAAAAAGCGTTACGCTTATCTGAACGTGACGCTTTGGCTGTTATTTTTTGTGCGTCCGGTCAATTTGTCTTTATCACGCTATGATGTTAAGATACGAGCCGTCAAATGTACAGTTTGGGAGGTTCTTTACGGATGGCTTCGGAAAAAAAACTCAACGATTATAAGGATACGCTGTTTCTCCCCAAAACCGATTTCCCCATGCGGGCGAATCTGTCGTCACGGGAACCGGAATTTCTCGAATTTTGGGACCAGTCCGATATTTACGGCCGCCTGAGGGACGGCCGTTCGTCCCGGCCGCGTTTCATACTGCACGACGGCCCGCCCTACGCAAACTCGAACATACACATCGGCACGGCTCTCAATAAAATCCTGAAGGACATGATAGTGAGATATAAATGGATGCGCGGATATTACGCCCCATACGTTCCGGGCTTCGACACCCACGGGATGCCCATCGAACATAAAGTCTTGAAAGACGCCGGGATAAAGGCCGAATCGATCGACCCCGTGGAACTGCGCGAAAGGTGCGAGGAACACGCTCTGAAATACGTTAAGATACAGACGGAAGAGTTCAAGAGGCTGGGCGTCATGGGCGAGTGGGACAAACCTTATATAACGCTCAAGCCGGAGTACGAGGCCGCCCAGATGAACGTATTCGCCGAGATGGTCGAGCGTGGGCTGGTATACAGGGGGCGCAAGTCGATATTCTGGTGTATAGACTGCGAGACGGCGCTGGCGGCGGCCGAAATAGAGTACTGGGACGAGACGTCGCCTTCCATCTATGTGGCCTATCCCTTCAAAGCGGCCGCGGAGAAATTTTCACTCCCCGCGGACAAGGACATCAGCGTCATAATCTGGACGACGACCCCCTGGACGCTTCCGGCGAGCCTGGCCGTGGCGGTTCACCCCGACTTCGGCTACGCGTTCTGCGAGGCCGGCGGGAAAATATATCTCACCGCCGCGGAACTGCGCGATGAAGTTTCAAAAGCGACGGGCATAAATTTCGGCCGCGAACTTCTGACGTTGAAAGGGCGCGATCTGGAGGGACTGAAGGCCGTTCATCCGTTCTACGGCGAACGGGAAATACCTTTCGTGCTGGCGGACTACGTCACGCTGGACGCCGGTACCGGATGCGTGCACACGGCTCCGGGGCACGGCGTGGAGGACTATGAGACCGGAGTGCGGTACGGGCTCGACATATACAACCCCGTCGATCCGAAAGGGTTTTTCCGCAAGGAGACGGAACTCGTCGGAGAGATGTCTCTGGAGGAAGGCGCGCAGGCCGTGCTCAAAGTTCTGAAAGACAGCGGCAGGCTCTTGGGCGGACTGAAAATGACCCACTCCTACCCTCACTGCTGGAGATGCAAAAAACCGGTCATATTCCGCGCTACCGACCAGTGGTTCGTTTCGGTGTCGAAATTCAAGGACAGGGCGCTCGCCTGCATAGACGGCGAGATAGAATGGGTGCCGTCGTGGGGCAGAGAGAGGATATCCAATATGGTTCGCGACCGCTCCGACTGGTGCATCAGCAGACAGAGAATATGGGGCGTGCCTATCCCGGCCTTCTACTGCGGTGATTGCGGCAGTGTGATACTGACGCATGATCGCATCAAACGCGTCGCGGACAAAATAAGAAACAGGGGCGGCAGCTACTGGTGGGAAGCCTCGCCGGAGGAACTTCTGGGGGACTTGGCCGTCTGTCCGAATTGCGGCAACAAAAACCTGTCGCGGGAAAAAGATACCATGGACGTCTGGTTCGATTCCGGGTGCAGTCACAGAGCCGTGCTCGAAAATCAGCCGGTATGGCCCGAATTGAGTTTCCCCGCCGCTATGTACCTCGAAGGAAGCGACCAGCACAGAGGATGGTTCCAGTCCTCCCTGCTCACGTCCGTCGCCACGCGGGGCAGGGCGCCTTATGATTCGGTGCTCACCCACGGCTTTATAATCGACGAAAAGGGCAGAAAAATGTCGAAATCCCTGGGCAACGCCATATTGCCGCAGGAGATTGTCGAAAAGTACGGCGCGGACATTCTGCGCCTATGGGTGGCATCGACCGACTACCGCAACGACATAAGCATATCTCGGAACATAATAACGAACCTCTCCGAGTCATACAGAAGGATACGGAACACGGCGCGTTTCCTGCTCGCGAACCTCAACGGCTTCGACCCGGCAAAAGACTCCGTGCGGCGCTCGGAGCTGACCGAGGTCGACCGGTACGTCCTCCTGAAACTGGCCGCGCTGACAGATGACGTGACAGAGAGCTTCGACGCGTACGAATTTCACCTGCCTATGTTCAAAATACATCAGTTCTGCGACAACGAACTCTCAGCTTTTTACATAGATATCTCCAAGGAAAAGCTCTACGCCGACAGAATCGACTCGTTCCAGCGCCGGTGCGCCAGATCCGTCATGTGGGAGGTTCTTTCGTCGCTCACGCTGATGATAGCCCCTATTCTCTGCTTTACCGCCGAGGAAATATGGGCGGAGATGCGCCGTATGGACGCTTCATTGCCGGAGAGCGTGCATCTCGCGGAATGGCCGGCGGCTTCTAAAGACGGTCTTTCGCGCGAACTCGCCGCCAGATGGAACAAGGTCATGGAGGCGAGAGGCGCGATACTCCGGGCGCTCGAATCAGCCCGCGCGCAGGGCGTGATAGGTCACGCGCTCGACGCCGCCGTTTGGGCGGTGTTCGGCGATCAGTACGCGGAGTTGGACGAACACATATCTAACGGCGATTGGGAGACCATCGCCATCGTATCGAGTTTTGAAGGAACCGGCGCTCCTCTGGGATCCGGCGTTATTTACAAGGACGCGGCGACCGGCATAATCGTGGGAGTGAACAGAAGCCCTCATGAAAAATGTCCGAGGTGCTGGAAACACAAGCCTGAAGTGAAAGAGACCGGTATATGCGGCCGCTGTGCCGACGCGCTTGAACATCTTGAAAGATAAGGACCGCGATTGCGAAACGACGGCCGCGAAAGCAAAGGGACGGACTCCTCTCTTGCGCCGCGCGAGACGGAGATAACGGCGGAATTATCGGGGCATCGTCTGGACTATGTCATTTCACGGGAACTGGGCATCAGCAGGTCATATGCGCAGAAACTGATAAGAGACGGTCTGGTCGGGCCGCTTGGCGGCGTGAACGGAGGCTGGGTGAAACCGTCCCTCAAGGCCAGGATTGGCGAACGATACGCGGTGACCGTGCCGCCTCCTGAAAAACTCGAACTCGAACCGGAGGACATCGGTTTCGGGGTCGTCTACAGCGACGAGGACATCATTGTGGTGGACAAACCGGCGGGCCTGGTCGTTCACCCATCTCCGGGGCATTACAGCGGAACGTTGGTACATGGGTTGTTGTATCGTTTCCCGGAGTTCGGAAACATCAAAGGGGTTATGCGCCCGGGGATAGTCCACAGGCTCGACGCCGCCACATCGGGGCTGATGGTCGTGGCCCGCGGCGGATTCGCGCTCGAAAAGCTGTACGGTGAATTCAAGTCGCGCAGGGTGGAAAAAACTTACCTGCTGCTGTGCCACGGTATTCCCAAGGAGCCGAAAGCCAGGATCGACGCCCCCATAGGCCGGGACGCGGACGGGAGGAGGATGACGGTGCGGGCGGACGGCAGAAACGCCGTGACCGATTACGAAGTGCTGTGGAGCCGAGGGGAATACAGCCTGTGCCGTTGCGTCATCCACACGGGAAGGACGCACCAGATACGGGTACATATGAAGGCGGCCGGCCATCCTTTGGTGGGCGATACGCTCTATGCCGCGCCGAAAAAAAGCTCGCTCCCTGAAAACAGAGTTTTTCTCCATTCGTGGAAGCTGTCTTTCGCGCACCCCAGGGACGGAAGAAAAGTCAGTTTCAGAAGTTTCATGCCCGGAGACCTCAGAGATTTTCTCTCCGGGATTCTCTCTGGTCCCAGAGCGACGTGTCGGCCATGATCGTCCTGAATTCTTTGTAAGTGACGCTCGCGGCGCCGGCGCCCTGTATGGCGCGGACGTGCCTGCGTTCCGTGTAATCCACCCGTATGTTTCCTGAGCCGCGGTATCCGCTGTAGAAAACAGCGCACGACGCCGCCGTTTGTATTATTCTCTCAAACGTCTTTTCATCCGGTTTGGCCCCAAATCTCAGCACGACGTGAGCGCCGGGGATGTTTTGCGCGTGCAGCCAGATATCGTCGGCTTTGGATAGCCTGAACGTTACATATCGGTTGCCCCTGGCTGACAGCCCCCAGAATATCACCGCGCCGTCGTCCGGAAATTCCGCCCTCCCGTGCGGAACCTTGCCGGCATGAAAATTTTCCCGCGTCCCCTCCGTTTTACGCCCTTTATGAGCTTGGCGTTCCAGTTCATATCTCATCATGGAGAGGGTGTTCCAATCATTGTTGCGTTCGAGCAGCGCCCGCTGTTCCTTCAGTTCATACCTCTTTTGATACAAGTTTGGCAGCATGGCGTCAGCCATCGCGACCGCGGATTTTTTTTTCCTGTATTTCGCGAAAAGGGCTTCGGCGTTTCCGGCGGCGTTTTTCTCGGGATCGAGCCTGATTTTTCGTTCTTCCGGCCCTGCGTCCGTCCACTCGGTGAGCGTCGCGAATTCAGCGCGGCGGCGGATCGCGTGCGCTTCGGCAAGTATCAGCCGCCCGTCGCGTTTGAGCTGTTCCGCTTCGCCGGCGCCGGCGGAAAGCACCGCGTATTCTCCGGTCCTTTTTTCATTCGCGCGTTCCGCCGCGTCCAGCATCGAAGATATTTTCTTTTTGCAGGCTTCGATCCGGCGGCGGATCAGAGGAATTACAACAGTTTCGCGGGCGGCCGAAAGCGAATCGGCGGAAACGAGCGCTCGCGCGCCGGGCAGCAATTCCGGCGACAGGGTGACATAATTTCCGTCGTACGGATAAATCTGGTAACAAGGTTTCGCGTCTATTTTCTTCAAAAAATCAATCGCTTTCGCGGCGTCTCCGGGCGGCAATTTTTTTACCGCTTCGCCGAACGGTCTGCCAATCCCGCGAAATTTCGCGATGTCCCGCAAAAAGCCGCCGTCCCGCGCGTCTATGTCGTCAATGGAAATTCCGTCCAGTTCCGGGGGAGCTGAATAGACGTGCCCCGGAATTATGGCTCTGTACCTGTTTTTTTCGGGCAGTATATGCTTCGCCGCTTCAATTATACGGCCGCCCTCGCCCGTGACGATGATATTGCTGTAACGGCCGCAAACTTCACAGACAAGGCATCTCGTTTGAAAAAAACCGGCGCCGATAGTCCGGCGAAATTCCAATTTCAGCACCCTGTCGCGATTCAGTTGCGATACGCCGGACAGATCCGCCCCCGCTATATGCGCTCTGATCGCGTCGAGCAGCGGCGGCCGCAGCGTGGAAGAGCCCTCCAATTCGCGTATCTCGGAGTCGGAAACGCGGCATATGCCGTAAAATTCCGGATCCCACGAGAAGAAAATGGTTCTGTCTCTTGAAAATGTAATCGACGCCCACGAATTCCCGGCATTAGCGCGCCGCACCCTGTGTTCTTTGAACTCGCGCGTTATATCCGCCGCTTGCGCGAAAATCAACTCAGGCCCCAAAGCCATTGCATACGCCCCCTTGACCGACCTTTACCTTTATATTTTACACCGCGGACAAAACCTTGGGGCTCCGCCCCAAACCCCGGCAGGAGAGCCAGCTCCCCTGCACCCCTTTTTATATAAATATTTATGATTTTATTTTCACCCCGAAGGGTGAAAATAAAAAATATAATGGGGTGCAGGGGACTTGTCCCCTGCCGGGTTCGGGCGGAGCCCGAGGTTTTGATCCTGTGGTTGAGGTTCAATCGCGAATATTGGCTTTTCAAAGTTCCGCGCGCTCTTTTTATGTGCTGAAGTTGAGGTTATAATCATTATCGTGTTTTAGTCAACCGTTCGCCAATATCATATGAAGAGGTGGAGTGCAATGAAAGAGTGGCTTGAACATAATCACGAAAAAATTATTTACGGTCTCGCCGCTATCGCGGCACTGCTTCTGATCGTTTTGTTCTCGGTGCGAAACTCGATGTCGGGCGATATCGCCCGGCTCTCCGAAGCGAATAACGCGCTGGAAGCCGCGGCGGCAAAGAACGCTGAGGAACTTGAGGAACGCGGCTCGGAGATTGAAAATCTGAAACGCGATCTGGATGGGTCGAAAGCCGAGATAAACCGTCTCGCCGCTGAGAACGGCGAAATGACAAGCCAGATTGCGTCTCTCGACGCCTCGCTCGGCGGCGAGCGGAAGAAAGCGGCCAGATTGGCTGACGCCGCCGCCATTCGCCGCGAGGTAATGGAAAACATGAGGAACGATATCGCCGAACTCAGGCGGGCGAAACGTGACGCGGAGGAGCGAAACAAAGAGCTGGAACTGGAAAAATCCTCGTCTGACGCGAAAATACGCAAATTCGGCGAAAGCCTGAAGATCTATGAAGGCCCAGCCCGCGCGGAAGACGCCCTTCCCTCGGTCTCCGGTTCCGAACCCGCCATAGTCGTGACGCTCTCCGACGCGAGTTTTCTGAGAACGCTGTCCCGGGCGGTATCTCTGGCATTTACGAAATTATCCGGCATGGACGCGGGCGAGGATGATTTCAGACAGTTATCTTCGGTAATAAGCCTTTTTGAGGAGTTCACGGCTTCGGCGCGGGAGGCGTCGCTGCTTTTTATCCCGTCCGATGATCCGGACGTTTATTTTTCGTTATTCGCGGATGAGGACAAATTCGACAAGTTCATCGAGTCCCTGTCCGCCGCTGACTTGGATCCGTTGGTTCTGGAACGGCGGAGCGTCCTATTCGCCGCCGACGCGTGGGGCCTGCTCGAAGGGCCGGATCGGGAACCGCTGTTTTACATAGCGAAGCGCCCGGCCGGCGGAAAAACCCTTGTTCTCATGGCGAGAAGCGAGGATGCGATAGCGGAAATGTTCATGGCGTCCGCCGGCGTATCCCCCCGATTCGAGGTCCTGCGCGCGACTTCCGGCCCCAACTACTGGCAGATGAAGTTCCCGGACGGATTTAAAGTGGGGGATTGGCTCGATCTATTTTCATTCGACTACGATTTGCGGGATATCATGTCGTCGTTTTACGGGAATAAGGAGCAGGTCCTGTGGACGGTATCGGAGTTTTCGTGGACGTCGTCCGGCAATATTGTGAGTTTTGAAGGTTATTCCGACGTTATGAAACAAAACCCGAAACTCTTCCCGGCGAAAAATATTCCCGGGAGGCAGGCGGAGATTTTCGGCAAAGGGGATTTGGCGTATTACGTATCGTTCGACGCCGGGTTCCTGCTGAACTGCGTATTCCTGGGAGATGAAACCGCGAAGGACGCGTTCTTCGGATATCTGGGCAGAAACCTTGCGTCGGACGACTTTCTGAGCGAGGACGAACTTCGGAGGATCGTGACGGACAGCAGGCTGTCGATAGTCTGCGTCGCCGACGGCGGGGATGTTTCCGCGGCGTATGTGATGTTGGAGAACGAAGCCGAGAAAATCATCGACAAAATCTTCTCGTTCGCCGAACCTTTTGAAGGAACGGAGGTCGGCATACCGGGCTGGCGGTCGGCGCTGACGTGGCCGTCGCCGGCCCCGGGCATTCCCGCCGCTGCGGCCGCCAAAAGCGGCGGCAGGTTCCTGCTGGGATTCGGGGACGAAGAGAGCCTGAGCAATGTTCTGGATATTCCCGACTCATATAAAACCTACGTATCCGGGGACAATATCATGAGCGCGGTTGTGTCGTCCGGATTCCTGGACGCGGTTTTGGGCCTCATGGACAAGGATGCGCCCGAAGAGAACGACGCCCTTTTCAAACGGTTTTACTCATCGCTCGCCGAATTGAGGGATTCGTTCGAGGTTATCCGCGCGAGCGCCGGAGATGCTGAGACCGGCAAAGGGGAAATCGTACTGAAGGAAGGCGGGGATCTGCTCGGAGCGTACATCGAATTGCTCGGCATATCCGTGATGATGATGAACATGAGATAAGTCCGAACACTGTAAGCGGGAGCGCCGGAGGGCGAAACCGCATATAAAAACTAGCGCCCCAAAACGATTTGCGGACGCCGGGCGTATTATTGACAGCCTGACGCCTGCGTGTAAAATCAATCCGAAACCGCAAAATCTCAATAACCGGTCTTTCGAGGTGTCGGGCTTGAAGCAACCAGACAAAGAATGTTTATCCGTAGTGGTTCCCGTCTACAGGGAAGAGAATAGTATAGATCCGTTTCTCGCGCGGATGGAGCGGGTTCTCGGCGAGATAGGGATGAGATACGAGATAATTTTCTGCCTCGATCCGTCCCCTGACGAAACATACGAGGCCATTTTGCGCAACGCGGACAGAAACCCGTCCATAAAATTGATACAGTTCAGCAGAAGATTCGGACAGCCGGCCGCGACGATGGCGGGGATACTGAACTGCAAGGGGGATATCTGCGTCGTCATAGACGTCGACCTGCAAGACCCTCCCGAACTGATACCCCGGATGGTCGGCAAGTGGCGCGAGGGCTGCAATGTCGTATACGCCAAAAGACGTTCTCGAAAGGGCGAGACGTTTATAAAAAAAATTGTGGCCTACCTGGGTTACAAGATGATAAACGGCCTGACCGACATCAAAATTCCGACTAACGTGGGAGATTTTCGGCTGATCGACAGAAAGGTCATGGAGGAACTGCGCAAGCTGCGCGAGACGCACGGCTTCCTGCGCGGCCTGGTGGCGTTTGTGGGGTATCGCCAGACTTTCATCGAATATGACAGGGACGAACGTTTCTCCGGGAAGGGCAAATACAACCGTTTCCTCGGTTCAATAAAAATTGGCCTCAACGGGCTCATCTGTTTTTCGGCAAAACCTCTCCAAATAATGGCGCTGGTGGGATTTCTCGTCGCCCTCGGCGGCGTTTTGACGGCGATATACTATTTTCTGCAAAAAATGGTTTTCCATCCGGGCATCACGCCGGGACTTTCGTCCACCATCATATTTATCTCCGTCTTTTCCGGCGTTCAGCTCTTTTCGATCGGTCTTTTGGGAGAATACGTCTCCCGGATATACGATGAGGTGAAAAACAGGCCGATGTATATCATCTCGGAGATAGTGGATAAGGAATCGGAGGACCGATGAAGTTCACACTTTTGAGCGGTTCACAAAAATCAAGCCCCTGCTCTGCCGGGGGCCAGTGACTCTGTATGACCCGGCTAATTTTATCCGGACAGCGCCAAAGAACCGGAGAAGTTGTGATATCACTCATTTAATCCCTTAACATTCCTTAAACGGCGGACGATGAAAATCCCGAACATATTCACAAACACGCGGGGTTATGGTAAAGTTACATGCGTAAGTTTGTGAAAGATAACTTTGGGGTGGCTGCCGCTCTCCTCAATGGCGAGTTGCTCTATATCTGTTTGGTTTTATGAACCGTAGTATCAGCCGGAACCGGAGAGTCGCAGCCGGGGTCGTCGTCAAGGGTTTTGCGGTACAAAGGGCCGCTGAACGCGTAAAAGACGCCGGGCCGAAATGAGAGCGATCCGGGTAATGGGGGTGTTTTTATGTCAAAAAATAAGTTAGTGTGAATGAATATATATGGCTCTGTCCGTATCGTACGGGTTCGGACAATTGGAAAGCGTCGCTTATGATGAGAAAGGAGCTTTATTAATGAAAAGAGGACTTGTCAGGCAAAAAATACCAGTGATGTTTTGCGCGCTTCTGCTGGCGCTGGCGTTGATATTACCCCCCCCCCCCGCGATGGCGGCCGTGCATCAGGTGACCACCGGCGCGGAATTGTCCACAGCGATAACCAGCGTGGCAAATGGCGATACCATTGAACTGACGAACGACATCGACGCTGTAACCTCGTCGACCCGTTCTCTCAATAGAACATTCACCATCGAGGGCAACGGCTATACGATCGACGGAAAGAATGTAAACAATACCTCCCTGCGTTTCAGTGGTGAAAGAGAGACAGTCACGATCAGAAACGTGACCTTCCGCAATATGGTGAACAACCTCAGTAACGGTGATTATGGCGGCGGAGGCGCCATATGCACGCGGCGCGGCATATATATCATCGAAAACTGCGCGTTCATCGGCAACAGAGCCGCCTCAGTGAGTTCATCAGAGACCGACACCGGCGGAGGCGCGATCTTCCTGGAAGAAAGCAGCGGCTCCATTACAGTCAAGAACAGCACGTTCTACAACAACTCGTCGAACGGTCCCGGCGGAGCGATCGTCTCCAGGCAAGGGCCTATAACCATCATAAACTGCACCATAGTGGGGAACACAGCCGGAAACGCCAACTACGCCGGCGGAGTTTTAGGCAACGGCACAAATGTGAAAATCTCCAACAGCATCATAGTCGGCAATGGCACATATGACGTGCGCACCATCTCCGACCAGGGCTACAACCTGTTCGGCACACTTTACTCGAACGTTACAAAACACGATACATCCACGGCGGGGTTGACCGTGAGTACCGCCGGACTCGACGATTCGGGGCCGCAGGACAACGGGACAGAAAGCGGGAGCCCCTACACCATCGCGCTCCTGCCTGGTTCTCCCGCGATCGACGCCGGCAGCGCTCAGGGGCTTACGACGGACCAGCGCGGCTACCCAAGGAATGACGGCCAGCCGGACATCGGGGCGTACGAGGACGACGGCTATCTCGTAAAGGCGCCCAAGGCTCAACCCGGCGCCGGAACGTACTTCACGCCGCAGACCGTGAGATTGACGAGCGTGACGGCAGGGGCCGGGTTCTACTATACCTTGGACGGGAGCGACCCAATAACCAACGGGACATTGTATGACGACGAAGACGGAATTTATCTCGACGGCTTCGCGACCGGCGCCGAGACGCTCAAGGCGGCGGCGAATCTGGGTGATGATTGGAGCCGTGTGGTAGAGCTGACGTACGCGTTCACCACCGCCGCTCCGGAAGCCGAACCGAGGGGCGGAACTTTCAACGAGCCGATATACGTGGCGCTCACGGCCGAGGATGGCGCGACAATCTATTACACCCTCAACGGCAAAAAGCCGACCCAGGCGAGTTCCGTGTACTCGGCGCCGATCTATGTCGTCGACGGCTTCCAGTTGCAGGCTGTCGCGTATCTCGGGGCCAAGAAGAGCGCCGTCACGGTCGAGAACTACTCCGTGGGATACGCGCAAACCGTGAGAGTACGTGACGGCGACGGGCTGCTCGACGCGATCGCGGGCGCCGGTCCCGATTACGAGACGATCATCAACATCGAGAACGACATCGACGCGATCGTCTCCGCCACATACACCACCGGGAAATGGATCACGATAGAGGGCCGCGGGCACGTGATCGACGGCCGTAAACAGAACAATACCGCGCTGCGCTTCAGGAGCGACAGGGACCGCGTCACGCTGCGCGACGTTACCATGAAGAACTGCGCGACCAGTTTGCAGTACGGAGGAGGAGCGGTGGGCGTGTATACCGGCGACCTCATTGTCGAAAACTGCGCGTTCATCGGCAACAGAGCCGCCAATGCCGCCGGCAACAACGGAGGCGGCGCGCTGCTGGCACACTCCGCTTCGGCAAATCTGAAGGCTGTGAACAGCACATTCTACGGCAACAGCTCATCGAGGGACGGAGGCGCCATCCACTCCAGGGGCACGGGCGAGATATACAACTGCACGATCGTGGGCAACTCCGCCGTGTCATTAGGGGGCGGAGTGCGCCACGAGACCGTCTCGCTTCGGACGACGGTCTACAACAGCGTAATAGTAGGCAACTACGCGGGCACGGGGCCTGACGTATACTACGCCACGGACGGGGGCCACAACATCTTCGGCGTGGTGTCTGAACTCGTTGATCCTCAGGAGGAGACCACGCGTACCAATTACACTGTCAGCATGGCCAGGCTGGCGGCAGGCGCGCCGCAGGACAACGGCGGTCCTACGCCGACCATCGCCCTGCTCGCCGGCTCCGTAGCCATAGACGACGCTGACCCGGATACGTCTCCTACTCTGGACCAGCGGGGATACGCGAGAGACGATTATCCGGACATTGGCGCGTATGAGTTTGGAGGCGCGCCAAGCGTCACCGTCACTCACCAGGCCCCTGACGAAAGCGGCGTGAGCGGAAGCGGCGGCTGCGACTCCGGGTTTGCCGGGTTGGTTCCGCTGCTGGCGTTCGTTCTATTCGCCGCCGCGCGTTCGGCGGTCAGAAAAAAGACGAAAATTAACGGATAACGTATAGCAGAAAACGCCTCCGCCGGATTAGAGGGCGGAGGCGTTTTCGTCGTTCTCCCGCATGTCTCAATCACTCTTTTGTCCCAATAAGCAGTCCTTTAATATTTTACGCCGGCCTGAGGCCTAAACAACGGAAAATTTTGTCGGCGTTTGGGGTTCCCACACCGGGCGGGCATATCCTTGCCGTTGATTGCCTTATTTGTTCATTCTGGTTATGCCCGGACACCCTGACAGGCATTTTATGTGGTACAAGCATTTTTAAGCGTGTCCTCAATACTCGTTTATAAGCTTAAAGACGCCTTTACCACTTGATCATTTCAGGTTTTTTATTTCCTCTGCCGACATGCCGGAAACCTGAGAGATTACTTCAATGTCAAACCCGCTGAGCAACATCTGT
>JAISYN010000288.1 GCA_031269915.1 Synergistaceae bacterium | reverse complement strand
ACATCCGTACACGCGTATGCTCTATGCCTCAGTACCGATACCTGATCCGGTCGTCGAGATTCGTCGCCAAACCGAAAGTATAAGCGATATCGCCGAAATAGGCATACGTCCCGAGCGCGGGTGCAAATTCGCGCCGCGTTGCAGATATGCTGATGAAATGTGCTTCGTAGAGAGGCCTTTGCTCACCCGCTCAGGCGACGGACACTTCGTTGCGTGCCATCACCCGTGCGAAAACATTGCTTCGTCGAACGAGGTACGGTGCGTCATTTTTTAAGATAAATATCAAAAATACAAATATGAGGAGAATAAACATGACAAGAGATTATTCAGGTATCCGCGAACACCGCCCCCATACCTACAATGATTTGGGCGGATGCAGTTCGGATTTGGAACGTGATTTTAACAAAAAATGTCTCAAACATGCCGACAGAACTTTCAGTCAGGGTCTGCAATGCCAACAAATCAACAGCGTCGCCGCATTGTTGTCCTTGGAGAGATCCGTATTTATACTTCACTCCCCGCAAGGTTGCTCCGGATGCGTGAGTATGCAGGCTGATATGTATAGAGTCGGCCAGTCGCACCGGGGAATCACTTTGGTGAAAAGCCCGCGCGTGATTGTGACTAATTTGGATCAGAACGATATTGTTATGGGTGGCGAAACGAAATTGCGCGAGGCTGTTTCTTTGGCATCGAAACGATATGCGCCCGAGTTGATTTTTATATTCAGTTCGTGCGCGTCCGGCATTATAGGTGACGACATAGACGCCGTCGCGATAGATTTGCAGCCGGATACCGACGCGTTGATCATTCCCATCCACTGCGACGGCTATCGATCCAAGATATGCGCGTCCGGTTTTGATTCCGCTTTTATCTCCATTCAAAAATATATTCTTCCAACTGAAAGACTCCCTGAAGAAAAAGGATTGGTCAATCTTTTTGCTCCTACTTCCATCAGCTACAAGGATCAGTTGGAAATCGAGCATATGCTGGAATTAATCGGGGCAAAAGTGAATTACATTCCATTCTACAGTTCCTTGGCGAAAATTCGCAAAATAACGGCCGCGCAAGCATCTACTTCTATCTGTAAAGTGTTTGCCGATGAATTTATGGAGGATTTGGAGCAATCATACGGCATTCCCTATTCTCATACCGTTATGCCCATAGGCGTTCGCAATACGGACAAATGGTTTCTCGGTATCGCGGAAGTTTTGGGAAAAGAAAAAGAAGCAAAGGAATATATTGAGCGGGAACACGCGCGGATACTTCCGAAACTCGCGCTTATCAAGCAACGTCTTCAAGGCAAAAAAGTGTTTATTTGCGGCGGAACCGGACGCTCTTTTGCGGCAGCCGCGCTGATCGACGATTTTGGCATGGAACTTGTGGGGCTTGAAACTCCAATATATGATATTGACGCGCAGATTGACATCGAATATCTGAACGGCATACATACAAATTTCACGGTTGATGTCGCAAATATGCAACCCTTTGAACAAGTGAATTTGGTTAACAAGTTGAAGCCGGATGTCTTTATCGGAGTGCCTACTTGGTCGGCGCGTTTCGGCATCCCGACTACGCATATTTTGGACAGTAAACGCCCCACACTGGGATATAACGGCATATTATACTTGGGTGGCAAAATCGCTGATCAAGTCGAAAATCCGGGATTCAACAAAAAACTGGCGCCGTATTCAAGGCTGCCGTACCGCGAAAGTTGGTATGAGGCGGATCCATTCAAATTTATCAAGGCATACGAGGAGGTATGAACGATGTCGGCAATAACGGAAAATCCGCGCGGCGCGTGTGTATTGGGCGGAATCAATGACGTTTTGTGCGCCATCAGCAGAGTTTGCCCCATTTATCATTCAGGACCAGGCTGCTGTATGCAAACGACAGGCGGAGAGTCAGGACAAGCCGGCTTGCGGACGCCGCATTTTCTTTCTGACGTTTCCACGCCCTGTTCCAATATGCTGGAACGGGATGTGATTTTTGGCGGAGAGCGGAAGTTACGAGGTGCGATTGACGGTGCGATTGAAATTATTGACGCCGATGCTTATTTCGTTCTGACCGGTTGTACTGCCGGTATAATAGGAGATGATATTGAAAGCGTAACTCGCGAATATAAAGACCGCGGGCTACGCGTGTACTCTATTACAACGCCCGGTTTTGCCGGTGACAGCAATTTGGGTTATGAAGCGGCTTTTCAATCGCTGATAGACAATATTGTGGAAGGCGATTTGGAACGACAACCGGATTTAGTTAACCTTTTTGGCGTGATTCCTTTTCACGAACCTTTTTGGGAAGGTACTTTGGAGGAATTTACAAGGCTGTTTCAAAAGCTGGGATTGAGGGTCAATACTTTTTTTTCGGGAAATCAGGGAATTGAACACATCCGTTCATCGTCCTCAGCGTCGCTGAATATCATCTTGAACCCGTGGCTTTTGCAAAGCGCGGAGAAACACTACCGAGAACGTTTTGGCGTACCCTCATTGAGATTTCCGGGAATCCCTATCGGCGCAACAGACACAACAAAACTTGTGCGTGCCGTTGGGAAAGCTCTCGATTTGGATAAAACCTTTGTCAATGAGGTTACCAGTGAAGAAGAAGCCTATATCTATCACTATTTTGAAAGAATTATAGGCAGACTTGGCTGGAAACGGTTTGCTGTTGTCGGTGAAGCAGCCGTGGCTGTCGGCGTTACGCGATTCTTGGCAAATGATTACAGTTTTACGCCTGTCGTAACAATAATAAGCGACCCTGTATTCCGTGATTCTGACAGAAAACTTATCACAAAGCAAATTACAGACTTGGAATATGCAAAAGCGCCGGATGTTTTCTTTGAAACGGATCATTATCGAATCATGGAAATACTGGAATCATATGACGATATCACACTCCTTGTCGGCAGTACATTGGAACGCGAGGTGGCTTTGAAATGGGATGTACAGTGCCATGTCATGTCATTCCCTGTTTCCGACAAGCTTGTCCTTAACAGAACTTACGGCGGATACCGGGGCAGTTTGACTTTAATTGAAGATCTCTACAACAATTTATAAAGAAATTCTTTTTACATAACTGGGTACGTGATATTGGAAATGGAAATGAAAACGAACAGAGCGCTCAAAGTGAGCCAGATACATCCATGTTTCGCGAGCGGCGCTCACAACAAATACGGGAGGCTTCATCTTCCAGTCTCGGCGTCGTGCAACATCCAATGCCGTTTCTGCAGCCGCGTTTTCAACAGGGACGAGGAACGCCCCGGTGTGACATCGGGCATCCTCTGTCCAGAGGACGCGATACGAACCGTTGACAGGGCGTTGGAATTATGCCCGCGCATCACCGTCGTCGGGATAGCCGGGCCCGGCGACGCTTTGGCCTCCGACGCGGCGCTGGAAGTCTTCCGGGCTGTTCACGCGGCTTATCCCGGCCTGATAATGTGCCTCAGCACCAACGGGTTGATGCTGCCGGATCGCGCGGAAGAACTCGCCAACGCGGGGGTGAAGACGGTCACCGTGACCGTCAACGCGGTTGACCCCGCGATACTCGAAAAAATCGTCTCGTTCATCGTCTTACGGGGAAGGCGCGTGACGGGGCGCGAGATGGGCAAAATCCTGATTTCGCGCCAGTTGGAGGGAATACGCCGGGCAAGCGCTCTTGGCATGACCGTCAAGGTGAACACGGTTCTGATACCGTGGATAAACGATCTCCACATAGAGGATATAGCGAAGGAGGCGGGAGAGGCCGGCGCTGATATCTACAACATCATACCGCTGATACCTCAGCACGAGATGGCACACATAGCTCCTCCCGACTGCGGGATGCTCGGCAGGGCGAGAGCGTCGGCGGAAAAATACGTCGACGTGTTTTACCATTGCAGGCACTGCCGCGCCGACGCCTGCGGGATACCGGGGAAAAACGACTTCTCGTGGGAACTGTACGGCGAAACGATGGAAACATTCTCTCACGGATAGGCCGTAAAAAGGGGACTCGAATGAAATTCAAAGCCGCGATAGCGAGTTCGGACATGGAAAACGTAGATACGCACTTCGGCAGGTGCAGCAGTTTCGTGATAGCCGAGGTTGACGACGAGGATTGCAGTTACAGACTGATCGAGACCAGGCCCGTGACGTCTCCATGCCCGTCGTGCGGGACGCTCGGAGAGCCCGCCGACGCCGTGGAACGCATCGTGGCCTCGCTCTTCGACTGCGAGTATGTGATAACGAGCCGAATCGGCAGATGGCCGGATTCCTTGCTGTTCGAGAACGGCATACGGAGCGTGATATTCAGCGGCCC
>JAISYN010000286.1 GCA_031269915.1 Synergistaceae bacterium | reverse complement strand
TCGGAACAGGTATATGTTATCCCCGCTTATGCCGCGAATTGATAAACTGCCGCCCGTGTTTTGGAGGGTGGTTTCAACCCTCCGTCACACCTTATCCCCTCGGGTGACAACTCGATCGACGCCGTTGTCTCCCCGAACGTGCTTGCCCACGAGTCGAAATGCTCCAGCCCCATCTCCCTCAGCTTCGGGTACTGAAGATAACGTATCATTGTGTATTATAAAATTTGAAGTCTTACAAATTTTAATGTCGTCCAATAATGTCTATAAATAAAGTTATATAGCTAATTTATAGCCTAATTTGTGTCTATGGCTTTCTGACAAAATCAACTGTCTTCAAGCTCAAATATGGATAATTTGATGTATAATATCTATAAAGGCTTTTAATTTTTAATTTCATTGTACATAGTTCAAATTTTCTTTGTTATAACTACATTTACCTGCTTAGAAGCCTTTAGATATCTTATACGCGCAAAGGAGGATTTTGAATGTCCTTAACGGAACTGGCTGTCAGAAACGCGAAGCCCCGCGAGAAACCCTATTCCCTTTCCGACGGCGACGGGCTTCTCCTTCTGGTCAAAGAAAGCGGCGCGAAAAGCTGGGTTCTCCGCTATTGGGTGAACGGCAAAGAAAAACGGGCCGGCTTGGGGAAATATCCCATTATTCGCCTGACGGACGCGAGGGAACTGAAAAACAACTTCAAGCGCGAGCTTGCTCATGGCGGGAATCCACAGGAACGAAAGAAGACGGAACGGGAAGAGGCGGCCAAAGCAGAGGCTCTCAAAACAGCGACTTTCGAGAAATTCGCAAATGAATGGTACAGCCGGAAAGAAGAAGATTGGTCTCTTTCCACCCGCAGGAGCGCAAAGCGGATGCTGAACCATTATTTGTTGCCCGCACTTGGAAAATGCCCTATCCGTGAAATCACTACTCAGGAGCTTTTGAACCTGCTTCTGGAGATAGAGAAAGAGACACCCGAAAACGCGCACCAGTCTAAAGGCATCGCCGGTCAAATTTTCCAATTTGCCGTTACGCGGGGCGACGCCGATTTCAATATTGTCTACAACCTGAAGAACGCTTTAAGGCCGAAAAATAAAAAACATCGCGCGGCGCTTACCGCGCCGAAGGACGTAGCGGAACTCATGAAACGTATCGAAGCGTTCAAAGGAAGCGAAGTCATCCGGGCCGCGCTGTGGTTTTCGCTTTATACTTTCCAAAGGCCCGGCGAAATTCGGGGGGCGGCATGGGAAGAAATGGATTTTAACGCAAAGCTCTGGCGCATACCTGAACAGCGAATGAAGAACAGGCGGCCTCATGTTGTTCCCTTGTCCCGCCAGGTATTGGAACTTCTTGAAAATATCAGGGGCCTTGTTTTACAGGCCGGCAATTCTCCATTTGTTTTTCCCTCGACAAGGGCGCGCACGATTCCCATATCCGAAGGGACGGTTGTCCTGGCGCTCCGCGCGATGGGCTATACAGGCGAAGAAATGTGCGCTCACGGATTCCGCGCTCTCGCTTCCACAAACCTGAATGAACAGGGCTGGAACCGCGACGTTATTGAATTGTCTTTGTCCCACGTTGAGAACAACGCGGTTCGGGCCGCCTACAACCACGCCGACAGATTGTCTGAGCGCCAGGAGATGATGCAGGCGTGGGCAGATTGGCTCGACGAACTCCACAAGCGGGAGGCGTTTTGAAAATGGCGTTAACGGAACTGGAAATTAAAAACGCGAAGCCCCGCGAGAATCCGTATCCCCTTCCTGACGGCGACGGGCTTCTTCTTCTGGTCAAAGAAAGCGGCGCGAAAAGCTGGGTATTACGTTACCGGATGGACGGGAAAGAAAAACGCGCCGGATTGGGGAAATATCCTGCTGTCGGCTTGGCGAAGGCGCGTGAACTGAGAGACACATTCAAGCGTGAGCTTGCCTTTGGAGGCAACCCGCAGAAGCGGAAAAAAGAAGAACGGCAAGAGGCGGCCAGAATCAAGGCGTCCCAAGCCGCCACATTTAAGAAACTCGCGAATGAATGGTACAAGCGGCAAAAAACGGCATGGTCAAATTCCCATCGTGAATGGGTGAGGCGTGCATTGGACGCTTATCTGCTGCCCAGGCTTGGAGAGCGCCCCATACGAGAAATTACATCGCGGGAACTCCTTGATTTGTTGTTGGAAATAGAAAAAGATAAGCCCTGCACAGCGCGGCAGACCAAAGGCGTAGCCGGGCAGGTGTTTGAGTTTGCCGTGTCGCGGGGGGATGCCGATTTCAATCTCGCGCTGAACCTCAAAGGCGCGCTGAAACCGCAGCGTGTACGTCACCGGGCGGCGTTGACCGCGCCTAAAGATGTCGCCGATCTCATGACCCGCATAGAAGCGTATCACGGCAGCGTTACTGTACGGATGGCGTTGTGGTTTTCGCTTTACACTTTCCAGAGACCGGGCGAAATATGCGGCGCAGAGTGGTCGGAGATGGATTTTGGCACGAAGCTCTGGCGTATCCCGGAGCAGCGGATGAAGAACGGGCGAGACCATATTGTCCCCTTATCGCATCAAGTATTGGAAATCCTGGATTACCTGAAACAGATCGCCGAACGGACGGGCTATTCTCCTTTCGTGTTTCCCGGATGGAGGACGAAGGATGCCGCGATGGACAGGTGCACGATCCGTCAGGCGCTCAGGATAATGGGCTATACCAACGAGCAGATGTGCGCGCACGGTTTCCGTGCGATTGCCTCCACCAACCTGAACGAGCAGGGCTGGAACAGCGACGTTATTGAACTGTCTTTGTCGCATGTAGAAAGAAACACTGTCCGCGCCGCCTATAATCACGCCGAAAAACTGCCGGAGCGCCAGAAAATGATGCAGGCGTGGGCGGACTGGCTGGATGGGCTGAAATGCTCAGATAAATTGGAAAGATTTTAGTCTTCTTCAAGCTCCCCTCTTTTTTTGAGCCTTGCGCGTTTTACCCTGCCGTAATTCGCGCAGTTCGCGTGTCTCGTCCACGTTGAGCGGTGCCCCTCCATGTTTTCCCATTTCTTGCATGAAGAACATCGGCGCAGTTGCAGCTCTCCGGCCAACGCCAAATAAAATTGATACCACATGAGTGAAAGAAGGCTTGTCGGCTCTATGGCCTTATGAAATTCCTCGTTTTCGCCCGTCCGAAATGACACGCGCAGCGGGTATGATTCCAATTTTCGATTGATACTGTCCTGCACGTATCTCAAAGCGGCTTTTTGGGCGTCAAAACTGCGTTGAAAATATCTTTCCAGCCTATAAGGCGGTTTTATAAAATTCGGGCTATAGGCGTCGTCCTCCCGAAACCGCTTGAAGTCTATTTCATTCAGCTTTTCTTTTGGAAATTTGTAGATATAGACCCGTTCGG
>JAISYN010000177.1 GCA_031269915.1 Synergistaceae bacterium | reverse complement strand
AAGGGGCATCACCCCAGGGTACGCGCGATAATTTCTTCCGATGACATCTCTGATTTTTTTCCGTATTTCCGTCGGAAGAGCTTCACGCTCAACGGCTCCGGTGCGCACATTTTCAAGCGCGCTCTCGACAGCGGCTTCGACATCAGGGCACATATTGCCCCTGTCGAATCCATAGATACTCCCCCTGCTGTCTATCTGAAGACCGGTTAGCAGTTTGTATTCTTCATCTATGACGAGCGATACCGCAAGAATACCGCTTTCCGACAGCTCTTTGCGCTCGCGCAGCAAACTTCCCTCGAATTCACCCAACATAACGCCATCCACTAGTACCGCTCCCGCCTCCACGCGAGAACCAGCCCTCGCGTTGCCGGAGAGGTCGAGTTCAAGCACGTCTCCATTTTGCAGGACAAATACGTTGCGGACCGGGATACCCATTTCAGCCGCCAATTGAGAGTGGCGAATCAAGTGCCTGTATTCCCCGTGAACCGGCATGAAATATTTCGGTTTGACGAGGTTCAGCAATATCTTCTGTTCCTCCCGCGAAGCGTGCCCGGAAGCATGTACCGCGAAATCGCGCTCGTATATCACGTCGCATCCGCAGGCAAAAAGCCTGTTCACGGTATTGCTTACCAGTTTTTCGTTGCCTGGAATCGGGGTGGCCGAAATGACGACTATATCCTTTTCTCCGAGACGAATTTGCCTGTGATCTCCTTTACTCATGAGCACAAGCCCTGAAAAAGGTTCGCCCTGGCTGCCCGTAGTCAAAACTACTGTGCGATTTGGCGAAAGACGTTCCGCATCCTGCGACGTTATCAGCAAATCGGAGGGAACATCTATGTAACCCAGTTTCCTCGCTAGTTCCACGTACGATATCATACTGCGCCCGACCAGCATCACTTTCCGGTTGAAATGGGCCGCTATCGCGAACACCTGCGACGCGCGGTAAAGGTTGCTTGCGAAAGCGGCTATGACAATCCTGCGATCTCTGTGACGGCGGAAGACATCCTCGAAAGTACGGCCTACGATGGATTCCGAAGCGGTAAAACCGGGCCTCTCACTGTTCGTGGAGTCCGACAGAAGCAGCGCCACTCCCTCTTTGCCGAGTTCGGCAAAAGACGCCAGATCGGTCCCCTCAACCCCGCCTATCGGAGTGATGTCCAGTTTGAAATCGCCGCTGTGCAACACAATACCGACAGGAGTCCTCACATATATCGCCAGGCTGTCCGGTATGGAATGGGATACCCTGATAAAACCGACCTCGAAACAACCGATTTTTACCGTCTGCCCCGGCTGAACATTATTGTACTCGGGTTTGTAGGACGTTCTCGTATCGAGCATCCTGTGTTCCACGAGGGCCAGCGTCAGCGGCGCGCCGTATATCGGAACGCCAAGACGGGGCAGAACAAGCGGTATAGCTCCTATATGATCCTCGTGCCCATGCGTGAGAAATATGCCTCTTATTTTACGTTTATTGTCGATAAGATACTGGACGTCCGGTATCACGAAATCTATCCCCAGCATTTCTTCCTCGGGGAATTTCAAACCGCAGTCAATTACGATAATATCGTCGCCATATTCTATGGCCGTCAAGTTTTTTCCTATCTCACCCATTCCACCCAGCGGGATTATCCGCAGAGCCGATTTCACCCGCGTTTTCACCGCGGACCGTGACCTTCTGCCTCTTATAGCGTTTGACATTCTGAACTGATACCCCTTGCGACAGTTTCCCTATCTTTTATATCCTATTACGTCACGCAGCAAATTTTTCCGCCACCGCTCGCCATTGTCGTCCTCGACTCCCACCGGGGAACCTCCGTCTATGACTCCGATTATACCCCGCCCCTGTTCACTCTCCGCGATGATTATCTGCAAAGGGTTCGCGGTCGCCGCGAAAATACCGCAGACCTCCTGCGCCGCCTTGACGCGCCCCAGGACATTGATGGGATAACCATTTTTTATTATGATAACGAACGTATGCCCCGCTCCTATTCTGAGCGCGTTTCTGACAGCGCACTCGGTCAGATCTTTGTCGTTACCGTCCCGTCTCACAAGTTTTTCTATGGATGCCTCACAAAACGCTATTCCAAATTTCAACGAGGGGGAGGATGTCACGAGAGCCTCGAAAAGATCCTCGACTGTCTTGATAAAGTGACTCTGCCCTACTATAATGTTGCATTCGTCGGGTATTTCCGCCGCCTCATAACTCAATTTCAATTCCGCCACATCTATCTCCCCCTTATATAGTTTGCAATCCCGGCACGGAAAAACCCCTCCTTCGTATATAGAGGGGCGCCCGTCAACGGTTGATTTGATCTGTTATAGCACGCCCGGCGTCTATATTAACCGCCGCTGGCGTTCTTTTTTTTCAGTTCCTGCACCACGTCGTCAGTTATATCCACCCCACCGTAAAACAACGCGGTTTTGTCGACTACCACCGTTATCTTTTTCGCCGTAGCCACATTGCGAATCGCCATATCTATCTCTTTGAAAAGAGGCTGCATCAACTTCTGTTCCTCCTCGGCGATTTCTCTGCGCATAGTTTGAAATATCTCGGCTTTTTTATTGTCTTCCGATTCTTTGTCAATTCGAATCTTCGCGTCGTTCTGTTTCTGATCGGCGATACTCTTTATCTGCTTCAGAATCTGCTCATACTTGGGATGCTGAAACAGGACTTTTTGCGGATCTATGCCCCCGACTTTTTCCTCATCGGCGGCGGACGCGACCGCGCACCCCAACGACGCCGCCATTAAAACCACAACAAGGAAACATACAATTTTTTTAGTTGCCGACATACTGCCTGGACCCCCTTGAATATTATCGTTCCATCCGACTTTGGTTTATTTTACTACTTTTACGCTATGCGTCCAAGTATATTTGCCTACAAAATTATTTTTCTAATTCAAAGCCCGTTCTGCCTGAAAATTTAAGGCTGATTCACCGTTAAAGAAGGCTAGATTTATTGTCAGGAGCCTAAATCCTTAAATATATCCGAACACGCCTATCGCGATTTGATCCGCGCTTTCCCTTCTCGCAAACCACCGTCTTCAAAACGACGAAAACATTTCGTCGTCGAACCCCGAATTGTTTTCTATCTGCATATTTTTACGGAGCTGTATCTTGGGCATCTCCACAACCACCAGCCCCGACTCGTCAACGTGATATTTCTCGCTGTCATTTTCAACATTATACCCTATGACGGTATTTGGGGGAATGACGTTGTGGGAATCCACTATTACGCGCCTCATTTTGCAGTTTTCCCCTATCACCACGCCCTGCCCGACTATACATTCCTCCAGCACCGACCCGGGATTTATGACGCAGTGGCGTGACAGAACGCAGCGATGGACCACGGCGCCCATAACCTGGCTCGCTTCGGCCCTGAGACATCCCTCAACGGAGCTGCTCATTCCCTTAGCCGGGTATGTAAAGCCGGGAGGATCCGAAAAAGAGACCGTGCGTATCGGCCACTGAGAGTTGTAAAGGGTCAATGCCGACGGGTGCTGCAGGAGATCCATGTGAGACTCCCAGTACGCTTTGAGGGAACCGACGTCCTTCCAATAGGGTCTGTCGTTCCCGGGGATGACGTTTGTGGAAAAATCGTACGCCATCATCCTGCACTTGCCGAAAAGGAACGGAAAGATGTCGCGGCCGAAATCATGGCTGCTCGACGGATTTTTATTGTCGCTGAGTATGGCTTCTTCCAATATTTCTCTTGAAAATATATAGTTGCCCATCGAAACATAGCTATAACCGGGGTTTAATTTTACCTCCGGAGGATTTGCCGGTTTTTCTACAAAACCGTCTATCACTCCATTTACGTCGGCCGATATGCATCCGAACTGGGACGCCTCGTTCACAGGCGCCCTGTTTGCCGCCACCGTGATATCGGCTTTGTTGTCGTAGTGAAATTGCAGCATCTGATCGATGTCCATTTTATAGATATGATCCGCGGCAAATATGCAGACATAGTCCGCGTTAAACATCGTGACCAGGTGAAGGTTTTGATATATCGCGTCCGCGGTGCCCTCGTACCATCGTTCGTCGGTCCACATCTGGGCGGGAGCGACGCTGACGAAGTAGTTTCTGCCGCGAAGAGCCGGGCCGAATTGCCAGCCCTGAGTGATATGTTCCTGCAAAGACTGGCTCTTGAACTGCGTC
>JAISYN010000156.1 GCA_031269915.1 Synergistaceae bacterium | reverse complement strand
TTTGGAAGAAAGGAAGCGAATCATGAAGAAGATATGTGTCATTGTTGTGACAGTGCTTTCCATCGTGTTGGTTTGCGCGGTAACTCAGGCGGTCAACCTGCCCCGTGTTGTCGTGGATGTGGTCGGCGAAAAGGAATTTTTCGCCAATTTCAAGCTACACCCCGACTATTCTCTCTGTGAGGTCAGGCGTGTAGGAGACGCCCTGATAGGGGTCGTACTGCTGTGTCCCGTAGGGATTCAAACGATGTACGTGTTCGAGAGGACGACGGGTGAGGTTTTCTACGAAAACACAAAGGTCCCTCCGAAGCGATTGAGAGAAA
Organism: Synergistaceae bacterium; assembly: GCA_031269915.1. Classification (GTDB taxonomy): domain Bacteria; phylum Synergistota; class Synergistia; order Synergistales; family Synergistaceae; genus JAIRKI01. Next base: position 3,914 of record JAISYN010000156.1, on the reverse strand, counting down.
AGAATCGTGGGGAGAGTATTCTCGTCTCTGACGCGGTGAAGATAGCGAAGGCTGCGGTCAAAAGGCAAAAATCAAGTAGAAATCTATGACTTTTGTTCTGAATCACAAATGAGATTAGCAAGGTTATGGCGCCAATCAAATTTGACATGCCCGATAGGAGCCTTATTGAGATTCGCGATGTGGTATTGGACTTCAACGGGACGATAGCAAAAAATGGTTTTATTATTCCCGGCGTTACGGAACGTCTTCAGCGGCTGTCAGAGCGAGGGGTAAATATTTTCGTCGTAACAGCCGACACGAACGATTCTGTGCCTGAACGCTCCAGCGGCGATTGGAACAGCGATGGAAAGGAATCCGGCAATGAAATCCCTCGTAATGGAAGACCGTTTTATGGAGCCCCAAGAGCAGGAATTTTGCGCGGAGATCAAGGAGCTTTCCGTTAGCTTTGGATCCCGTCAGGTTCTGAAAGAAATCAGTGTGAATTTTCCGGCGAAGAAAGTCAGCGTTCTGCTGGGGCGTTCTGGTTCCGGCAAAACGACGCTTTTGCGATCGCTCAACAGGTTGAACGAGTGTTTCGAGGACTACAGAGGAACAGGTTCCGTGAAAATGCTCCTCCCTTCGGTCGTCAGAAAAATTTGCGATACAGTGTCGATTGAGGCCCAATTTCCAAGAATTCTGAGACCGCAGGCGGCGGATTCTCAAGTTTTCGTGATAGAGATGGCTCGTTCGTCATAAACGGCGCAATGAATCGGCAAACGCTGGTGACAATGCCGCCGCCAGCATATTTATCAGGCTTTGGCTGTGCGGCATCTCCATCCCCGGGTGCGCCGCATAATAGTGGATATCGGCTATCTCGTCGATATCCCGCAGTTTAGGCCCCACGGCGAGTCGAAGGTTTGCCTGAACGCATCCTCTTCGCGCCGCCTCGAAAGCGCCCGCCGAGCCGTAATATCGGTGAGTGAAAATCAGGCTGCACGGCTGCTTGAGCCCCACCATCCAATAGCCGCCGTCTTCGGTAGGAGCCAACACGGCATCGTGCGTTAGAAGCATGTCGCTTACAATTCCGAGAGATTCCTCCGTTACTGAGGGAATATCAGAACCCAGTAAAAGGCATGAGGCATAACCGCGGCCGAGAACTTCTCGCGTTGCCTGATCCATGCGTTCTCCAAGATCGGCTCCCTTCTGCGGCAGATAGACCGCGTCGCCGCAGATTCGGAGCAGTCCCGCCTCAGCAAAATCTCCGTCCGGGGTGTAGAAGATAAAGACATCGCCGCCTACCCGCCGCAGGGTTTCGCTTATATCCCTGAGCATGGCGCAATGGAGTGCCGCGCACTGTTCCGGGGTAAGCCAGGGCATCAGGCGCGTCTTTGTTCGCCCCGGCAAAGGCAGCCGGGTAAACAATATAAGAGCTTCCTTCAAGGTATCCGGCATCTTCGTTCTCTTAACGTATCTGGCGGTAGCAGGCGGCTATGCGTTCGATATCGCAGCCGTTTCGGTAAAGACGGCGCAGCCGCCACATTAGGAACATGGTGCGCAAACGGCCATACTCCCGGAAGCGCCGCGCCGAGGTGACGATCGGGCAGGATAGTTGAACGGGGAAAATCTTCTGCCGTCCGAGGCGCAGAGAAAATTCATAATCCTCCATCAGAGGGAGTTCGGGGAACCCGTTTTCCTTCAGGAACAAATCTCTTGTGATAAAGATTCCTTGGTCGCCGAAAGCGATTCCCCTCAGCCTCACCCGCAAATTGGAAAGGTACGCGCAGGCAGCCGTCGATGGGCGCCGCTCATCGAAACGAAGCTTCAGGCAACCCCATAGAGCTCCGCCCGACACGGCCTTTTCGATATGCGACAGAGTGTCCGGCGCGATCTGGCTGTCGGCGTGAAGGAAGAAAAACGTATCTCCGAGGGCTTCACGAGCCGCAGCGTTGCTCTGTGCCGCCCGCCCGCGCGAAACCGTCAGCAGGCGGGCATTTTGCGGAAGCGCGTCGCGCGCCAGCTCCATGGTACGGTCGGCGCTTCCGCCGTCCGCCAGCAAAATTTCATGGGAGCCGCTCAAACGGCTCAGTTGCGCCAGCAGGTTCAGTATCGTTTTTTCTTCGTTGTACAAAGGAACGATAATTGAAATCATTTTACGAAGTTTTTATCGCTCCGCCGCAGCTCGAACCCTGCCCGGCGGTACAGGCGTAACAATGTTGTCCAAAACGAATCGGCCTTTTTTCGAGAATTTTCCTCAGCCCCGGCTTCAGACGGTCGAAAATTGTCGCGCCTCCGTCGATCGGCAATTCCGCGGCTTGATTGAAATCGCAGTCGTAAAGGCGGCCGTCGTAGGCGACGGATACCTGATCCCGGCACATCATTCCCTCCAGCGTCATGGGGTTGAAAGCTTGGTGGAGTTTTCCGAGGTAATCGTCCAGGTTTCCGGAACGTTCGAGAAAGGCGCCGAAGCGCCCCAGCGGATTGTTGGTCAGAGTCAGCAGTTGGTTGAACTCGATTCCGAAATCACGCCGGAGCGCCAGTTTGTATTCTTTTTCCAGCGCCGCCTGGGCGGGGGGAAGAAAAGCCCCGCCGGGGTTGAAAACGAGGTTGAGGACAAAGCCGTTTTCTAATCCGTAGCCAAGCAGGTTGAGTTTTTGCAGGGCCGCAATGGAAGCTGCTAAAACCCCGTCGCCGCGCATCCGGTTCATTCCCTGGGCTGTGTAATGAGGCAGAGAACAAACCACCTCCAACTGGTTGTCCCGGAAAAAAACCGGCAGGTCGTCGTAGCCGGGCTCCAGGAGAAGCACCAGGTTAGTACGCACGATCATCCGGCGGCAAAAGGGCCTTGCCTCGGATACGAAATCGCGAAAGCGCGGATGAAGTTCCGGCGCTCCTCCTGTTATATCGGCGGTTACAAAATTCTCTTTCCGCAGGAGCTGCAGACAGGCATTCAGCACCGGTTCGCTCATGACCTCTTTGCGCTCCGGCCCGGATTCCAAATGACAATGCTTGCAGGAGAGATTGCAAAGCCGCCCCAGGTTGATCTGCAGTGTGGAAAGCGTATCTTTTGCCTCCAGCAGCGCCGCGTCCGAAATCATGGCGATGAAAGGCGGAATGGCGGCGTTTGCCAAATTTAACGCAGCCATTACAACTCCAGTTTTTTGACTACGTTTTTCATCTGCAGGCCATGAGCCAGCGTGGCGCCTCCGCGTATGGCCGCCGCCACGTGTGTCGCCTCGGTCATTTGCGCCTCGGTGATCCCTTTGCCGAGGCAGTCCTGAGTGTAGGAATCGATACAATAAGGACACTGGATGGCCTCGGCCACAGCCAGCGCGATCAGTGATTTCTCACGAGCGGTCAGGGCTCCTTCGGCGAAAACCGCTCCGTAATAAGACATGAATTTCTCCCAGAGTTCAGGAGCTTCCTCTCCCATCGTCCCGAATTTCGGCAGATCGTTGGCTTCATAATAAGCGGACATTTTGTTTCCTCCCATTCAATGTGATGAAAACACGATTGTATGTGAATTATTCTGTTGGCTTCCGGCGGCTCGCGAAAAACAAAAAGAGCCAACCCAACAACAAAAAACCGGCTATCGCCGCGTCGATCCACAAGAAGGGCAGGCGGGGCAGCCCCAGTCCTTCCCGAATGAGCGCAGCGGGAATGGAGAACACACGGATCTTTCCCAGAAAAAGAAACACGCCCAACCCACCGACCAGAATATTCACCGTCATTCCTCGAACATAAAGCAATTTTACAAAAAAACGGCTCCATTTCGCCAAAACGAAGGCAAAAATTCCCCACAAGGCAAAGAAGATCCAACCCACGTTGACCCGCATTTCGAGCCAGGTGATTCTGAAAAGCGCCGTGCCTGCCAACATGGCGACAAGAAAAGCGTTGTACAGTGCCGTTAGAATCGATGTCATTTTTCTCGAGCCATC
>JAISYN010000064.1 GCA_031269915.1 Synergistaceae bacterium | reverse complement strand
CTCCTCGTTTCCTGTTCCAAAACTTCCCTGTACTGCGTTATCAGTGTTTCATCCTTCATGTTGACGATACGCTCTACAAAGAGCAGCAGGTCCCGCTTTTCTTCCATACTCCAGCCTCGTTCATCGAGAAGTCCTACTATTTTGCGGAGAAAGTTGAATTTTTGAAGTTCCTTTTTTGCTTTCAACGCGAATTTCGCGGCGTAAAGAACGAGGTCTATAGGGTTATCGCTCGCTAGCAATTCTTTGTCGTCCAGTTCCCAGAGCACAAGGCTACTGTATCTGTAAATGCTTTCCGTTCCAAAGCGATTGTGCGAGTAATACGTAGGCTCGTTTACAGGACGTTTGTGCGTGATAATCACAAGCGCCACAGGTTCTTTCAGATAATGCGCAAAAATTAGGGATTCATAGATGCGCATTCTTACCGCAAGGTTGCCTCCTTGGGGGCCTTGCGCCTCGATATGGAGAATAATCCACTCTGCGTCCCCGTTTTTCAGCGGAACCTCAAGAACGAAATCCGCGAAATGCGGACTTGTATGGATTTTGGGATCCGAGGTGTTCAGAATGTCCCTGAATTCCTTATCAAGGAATCGCGGCGCAACTGCCCTGTCAGCTTTTTCGTAAAGCTCCGGCAGGGCTCGTTTGAGCAAGTGGTAGAAAAATCGCTCGATAAGGTCTTTCCAGAACCCGTCGTGGTCAAAGTTCTTTTTTTCCTTCGAACCGTCCGGTGTTCCCGCATTATCGGGTTGAGCATCCGTTATACTCGTCGCAACCATAAGCAATCCCTCCCAAGGGCCACCATTGTCATTATTATAACGCACCGCCTTCGAGGCGGACGTCATCCGGCGAAAGCGCACGTAGGAGAAATTTCGATTACCGATTCACTGCCGTTATCGATGCCACTCCGAATAACCTCGCCCACAGCCGCGTCGCTGCCGCTTGTATTCCAGGCAGGGACGTATCTTTGCACCACCAGAGGTTTGACGGCGCAATGATCGCGTCCGGCTTTTGAGACACAAGGCTCAGAAATGGCCACGTCAGGAACTGCTCGTAACAGACGAGAAAACCCAATCTTTTGCCGTGTACTTCCATGATGGAAACACCTCCCGGTGATGACAGATACGCATTCGCCCCCTCGCCGCTGAATGGCTGGTACATCGAAAAGGGTACGGGAAAACGTTGCTTCGCCACCTGATATACCCCGTTAGCCTCAAACAGAACCATCGTGTTGTCGTACTTCGGGCCCCCTATGCTCGGAATTTCCGCCCCTGCCACGAACATCGTGCCTTTTTCCGCGAAGGGCTCGAAAAGCTTTCTCCACCGTTTCCGCGTGGTCGGGTTCATTCGCCCGATGATCGTTTCCGGCAAGATCACGATGTCCGCGTCTTCCAGTTCGCCGTTCCTTTCCTTTTCATTCATGTATTGAAAGACCGCCCTCTCTCGCTCATACTGCGAATCGAAATCTCCACTGCCGCTGGCCATACGGCCAAACGATGTGTTGAGACCCAGAATCGTTACGTCGCCAAGCGATATGTTTTCAGAAACAGCAGGCACCCTCAAACAAGGCGCGGCAAGCAAAACAAAAACAATAAGTCCCCTTCTCAGCTTCGGACACAGTGCTGCTCCAACATACAGTGCCGGCATGAACGCCAGTCCGTACCATCTGAAACCGGGAAAAAACAGCCCTGCACCCATCAACGGATTGCCCCAGCCGATCAACCCCAGAGGCGGCGGGATTGAAGAAAAAACAGCGAGCATCACTCCGCAGGCTCTTCTCGCCGGGGATCTTGCGCTCCAGAACAATCCCCAGGGCAGAGCCAGTGCCGCCGCACTCAAAAACCAAAGAGTGAAGGCCCGGATCAGGCTCCCGTCTCGAAAGAAAACATACGATCCCGGCACGATGCCCCGCGAAAGCGAGAAATAAAAAGCGAATGCCGCAAGAACAGCGGAGCGGCGAGATTCGGCCTCCAACCATAGCAGCGGAACGAGGCTCCAGAAGCCGGTAAGGTTGGGGCGATTTTCCCCGACGCTCGATAAAATCCCTATCGCGGCGGCCGCGAAGATCAGAAACTTTCCTTTCGGACCGCTTCTGTCAACAACTGCTTTCATCAGGATAACTCGCGTCAAAATATCCAAACCGGCGCCGCCTTTCGCAGGATATCCTCGGACACCGGGCCGAAGTATCGTGAATCGTAACCCCGGATGTTCTCCGAAGAAAGCCAGATCTCTCCCCTCCTCAGCGTCACGGGAAACGACGCTTTGGGCAGCTTCCGTCCTTCCGTGTCCTGAGAGATGATCTCGGTCATCATAATGTATTCTCCGTTCACCGTCACGGCCTTTTCTTTTTCGTCGTAATCCACGACGTCGCCCTCAACCGCCACAACCCGTTTCAGCATGGGGGAGAATCCGGGCAAGTAGCCTCGGCCGATCGCGAGCTCGTATCCCTGATGGCTGTTCGGCGATACGACGACGTAATCGGTTTTCTCATAACCCTTTTCGTTCACTCGCCATATTCCCGTAGGAACCGACGGGGAAAGGTTGATCCTGTATCCTACGTGATACAAACTCAGACCGGACCCAGCGACACTCAACAGGCACAGAGTCAGGACAACGGCTAATTTTCTCCCCTTCACCGGCCTACCCCCTCAATGTCATCGCTGATACGGACTCCCTGCACGTTGATGGCGCCCAACGTCGTCAGTTCGATAAATTCCGCTTCCGAGGGCTCATCGGGAATACCGGTATCACCCAACACCGGCAACTGCGGCTCGTTTTCCTGCGGTTTTTCCATCGTTCTGCCGGAATGTTCCGGCGCTGGGAGTTTTGAACGCCGTGAAAGCTCGGAATCGAGAAAGTACAACATTTGTTTGCCGTACACCGCCGGGTGCCCGGCGACAAAAATCAGCATGTCGCCGGGAACGAGAATCCTTCCCTCCGCGTCCTTCTCCGGGCCTTTCAGCCTCATACACTCGTCCACGGTCAGTAAAGGCCGCGAAATCTCCTGAAGGCTTACGCTTACACTCTTTTTCATAAACGATCCCCGGTCCCCGGACACACTTTCTCCCTCTTTGACGATGGTGGTAACGCCCGACGCCTCCGATAAATGTTTCGCCGTCTCCAGGTTCGACGTGGCGTATGCGATTTGAACATGGCAGTTGCCTGAAATGACGTCATCTTTGCCGTAAATTTTGTGGAGTTGGGAGATATCCTGGGTGATCAGATAGCTTGTGATGCCATAGCCGGCAATAAACCCGATGGCTTCTTCAAAAACCTGCAAACGCCCGAGAGACGGGAATTCATCCAGCATCAGCAATAAACGGTGTTTGTAGTTTTTTACTAGTTCTCCATCTTTGAATTTCATTTCATCGGCGAGGCGCCGGATGACCTGAGTGATGAAAAGCCGAACAAATGGCCGCAGTCGATCCTTGTCTACGGGTTTAGCCACGAGGTAAAGACTTACAGGGCGGTGGTTCCGCATGAGATCATGAATATGAAACGATGAATGCGACGTGTTTTTAGCGATAATAGGGTCCCGATACAGCGTCAGGTAGGAAATAGCCGTGGAAAGAACACTGGAAGCCTCGCGATCATCACGGTTAAGCATCTCCTGAGCGGCGTTGAGGACCACCGGATGAACGATAGGACCGTGTTCACTCATGCCGAGATGAGGAAATGTCTGCCAACCTTCGATATTCTTGCGCCAGGGAATACCCGGTCGGGTAAATTCTTCCGCCACGTCCGCGAGACAGAGAACTCTCCCGTTACGTTTCCCAACATAAAGCAGATGTGTAATGCAGCCTACAATAAGGCTATGAGAAGTTTTCGACCAATGATCGTCTAATCCTTTTCCGTCAGGGTCAACGATCATAGAGACAAGGTTTTGGATTGCCGCCGTCTCCCCAGAGCCTACCTGCTCCATCGGCGGCCATTTTTCCCGTTCAGGCGGAATCCGGTGGTCGTAGTCCAGCGGCAGCTCCTCCAGCGGATTGAACGTACCGGACGTCTCGTGCTCGAAAGCGTCGGGGTCGCTGGGGTCCAGTTTGATGATGATTGAGTTTAGTTCCTCTTTTCTCCAACCCGCCGTAAGAAAGTAATTTTCTGATTTCAAGTCGTAGACGAGGACTGAATCAGCCCACCGTAACAGCGAAGGAATGACTAATCCGACGCCTTTTCCGCTTCGAGTGGGCGCGAAGGCCAAAATGTGCTCAGGTCCGCCGTGAATTAGGTAACGCAAACGCTTTCTGGCGGAATCGTACCAGCCGCCCGTATAAACGGAGACCTCCGTTGGTATAACATTTTCTTCCGGCAGCAACCCCGCGTCGATGAGATCCTCTTCCTTCGCCCAACGCGCCGATCCGTGCACATTAGCCAGCGTACCCCGCGAACCGGCGAAAAAGGAAAACACGAGTATCGCCGTTCCGAAAAATACTCCCAGCAGCAGAAATGCCATCCAGGTTAACGTGAACCGTGAGCGCGAGCCGGATACCAACAGCCAGTACACCCACAACCAGGCTTTGAGCGGCGGATAGAAAGGGCGTCCCATGACAATGTACGGAGTTCCCAATGACGCCGCGTAACCCAAGTTCCTCGCCATGTACTGGGTCGTCACGGCGGACGTTCCGATAATGACAAACAAGAAACCGGCAATGCCTCGAATTAGGTGCGTGTATATCGATTTCTTATTTCCTTGATAACCGTTTTCTCCTGTGATTTTTACTCGTGGCGCCATTTCTTACCTCCTGACATGGGGCTTTGATAAAGAAACTAAGCGATTCGCACGGCTCGTTCCTCGCTGGCTCTCTGCTTACGCCCCAAACCCCACCCAAGGCTTTAACTAAGACCCTTGGGAA
>JAISYN010000298.1 GCA_031269915.1 Synergistaceae bacterium | reverse complement strand
CACATAGCAATCAGGGTGGACGATCTCGCGTCGTGTCTCGCCGAACTCAAGACAAACGGCGTCAAACTGATAGACGAGACGCCGCGCCTCGGCGCTGGGGGCGCGATGATAGCCTTCATTCACCCGAAAGCGACAGGCGGTATATTGCTCGAACTCAGTCAGCGCTAAAACACTTCACAATCTCTCGAAGGAGGATTAAACAGTATGGCGGATCGTACAATCGATCAACTCTGCGAAGACCTTCTCGCTCGCCGTGAGAAGTCGTCCCAGGGAGGCGGAGAGAAATCCATAGCGAAACAGCACGAGAAAGGAAAACTGACGGCACGGGAGAGGATAGCCAAAATACTCGACCCCGGCAGTTTTGTCGAAATCGACGAATTCGTCGAACACCGCTGCTCGAACTTTGGGATGGAGAAGACGGTATTTCCCGGTGACGGCGTAGTGACAGGCTACGGAACGGTCGAGGGTAAAACAGTCTATATTTACAGCCAGGATTTTACCGTTATAGGCGGTTCGCTGGGCGAGGCGCACGCGAAGAAAATATGCAAGATTCTGGATCTTGCCGTGCAGAACGGGTCTCCCTGCGTCGGAATCAACGACTCCGGCGGCGCCAGAATACAGGAAGCGGTTGACGCGCTGTCGGGGTACGGCGGCATATTTTTCCGAAACGTAAAAGCGTCTGGAGTCATTCCCCAACTGTCTGTGATCGCCGGCCCATGCGCGGGAGGGGCGGTTTACAGCCCGGCCCTAACCGATTTCGTCTACATGATCGACAAGGTAGGGATAATGCACATAACCGGCCCGCAGGTGATAAAGGCGGTGACGGGAGAGGACGTGACCTCCGAGCAAATAGGCGGGGCGAGCGCACACAACACGACTTCCGGCGTGGCTCACTTTTTCGCGGCAAACGAGGACGAATGCTACGGGCAAATCCGCAGGACGCTGTCGTTCCTGCCCGGCAACAACCTGGAAGAACCTCCTTTCAGAGATACGGGCGACGACCCGGGACGCGCGGATATTTCGCTGCGTGAGATAGTACCGACAAAACCCAACAAGGCCTACGACGTGAGAGACGTCATCACGCGCGTCGCCGATAACGCCGACTTTTTTGAAGTCCAGCCGCTGCACGCGCCTAACATCGTCACCGGCTTCGCGCGCATAGGCGGACACGCGATAGGAATAATAGCCAACCAGGCGAAAATTATGGCCGGATGTCTGGATATAGACGCCTCCTGCAAGGCCGCGAGGTTTATCCGCATCTGCGACTCCTTCAACGTTCCCATAGTCACGTTCGAAGACGTGCCCGGCTATCTGCCCGGCCTCAACCAGGAGATGGGCGGCATCATAAAGCACGGGGCGAAACTCCTTTACGCGTACAGCGAAGCTACCGTCCCCAAGATAACTGTTGTGCTGCGCAAGGCTTACGGCGGCTCTTACCTGGGGATGTGCAGCAAAGATCTCGGCGCGGACGTCGTGCTGGCTTGGCCGCAGGCTGAAATCGCCGTCATGGGCGCCGAGGGCGCGGCTAATATTATATTCCGCAAAGAGATAGAAGCGTCGGAGAACAAAGAGGAAACCCGTTCCGAGAAGATAGAGGAATACCGCGAGGCGTTCGCCAATCCATATGTGGCCGCGGCGCGCGGTTACGTGGACAGGGTGATACTTCCGGAGGAAACGAGGACCGCCGTTTATCAGTCGCTCGTTCTGACGGCCGGCAAACGCGACGTACGCCCGAGGCGGAAACACGGCGTAATGCCAGGTTAAGGAGGACAGAGACATGGGAAATATTTCCAGCCGTTTTGTGAATGGGGACATGTGGGACGGATTGTATATGTCCCTCATAGCGTTCAGCATCGTCTTTCTGGTGACGGCGGGCCTGATGTTCGTAATGATGGCGCTGAAATACTTCTCCACGCTGACAGACCGGAACAAACCTTCAGATACCGCGGAAGGAAAACCAGCCGCCTCGGACGCGCCGGTACAGCCTCCGGCCGCGGTATTGGCTGTACCTGAGGCTCCCGCCAGATCCGACGACGGCGAACTGACAGCGGTCATCGCCGCAGCTATAATGGCCATGAGCGGCGGCGCCGCTAAAGCGCTCGCTTATTCCCCCGTCAGTATCGCGGGGACGGGGCGCGGAATTTCCGCGTGGAGGATGAGCGGCATAGCCGACAATAGCCTCGGCCCGCGCGGTTAGGCGCGATACGTAAATATGGCTGTACTGTTTAAAAGATATCGAGACTTGTTGAGGAGGTTTTATTAGAATGGCACGCAGTTACAGAGTATCTGTCAACGGAAAATCTTACGATGTGGTAGTCGAGGAAATAGGCGCTTCCGCGTCCATTCCTCCCGCTCCGGCTATATCGGTGACAACGCCTGCCGCTCCCGCGGCGGCTGTATCTCCCGCTCCCTCATCGTCCGCGCCCACCGCTCCGGCGGCCGTCGCCGCGGGAAGCAAGATAACGGCTCCGATGCCCGGAAAGATATGGAAGATGCACGTCCGCGAAGGGGATACAGTCGCGAACGGCCAGCTCGTCTTGGTTCTCGAAGCGATGAAGATGGAAAACGAGATTTTCGCCGTGACGGGAGGAAAGGTCGTTCAGATAAATTGCAAAGAGGGCGATTCCGTCAACACCGGAGACGTTCTCGTTGTAATAGGCTGATTGCCCGCCTGAACACGGCATCGACTAGGAGGTCACGGTATGTGGGAAATATATTCGACCGCTTTGATGGGCATCTGGGAAAACTCCGGTTTCGTAAACCTGACGGACAAAAATGTCGGTATGCTTATTGTCGCTTTCATTCTGCTCTTTCTGGCGATAAAGAAGGGCTTCGAGCCGCTTTTGCTGCTTCCCATTGCATTCGGCTGCCTGCTCGTCAATCTTCCGATGACCGGCATCATCGGAGCGGTAGGACCGGACAACATTCACGGAGGTTTTCTTTATTGGGTGTCCAAAGGCATAGATCATGAACTTTACCCGATAATCATTTTCATGGGGATAGGGGCGATGACGGATTTCGGCCCGCTCCTGGCGAACCCCATAACCTTTCTGCTGGGCGCTTCCGCGCAGCTCGGCGTCTTCGTGGCCGTTTTGGGAGCGATGGGGCTCGGCTTTACAATCAAGGAAGCGGCCGGCATCGGCATAATCGGCGGAGCGGACGGCCCCACCGCCATCTACCTCTGCAGCAAGCTGTCTCCGCATATATTGGGCGCCGTCGCTGTGGCCGCGTACAGTTACATGTCGCTGGTCCCGCTCATCCAGCCTCCGGTGATAAAGCTGCTCACCACGAAGGAAGACAGAGCGATCAAGATGGATCAACTCCGCCCGGTATCCAGGCTCGAGCGCGTTCTGTTCCCGATAGCCTCGACGCTTGCCTGCGGATTGATACTTCCCGCTTGCGCCCCTCTCGTGGGAATGCTGATGTTCGGCAATCTCCTGCGCGAATCCGGCTGCACGGAGCGGTTGAGTCAGGCCGCGCAGAACGAGGTGCTGAATATGGCCACGATATTCCTGGGGATATCAGTCGGGGCGACCATGGAAGGCGAAGCGTTTCTGCAAGTAAGAACCATCAAAATAATATGCCTCGGCCTCATCGCTTTCGGGTTCAGCACGGCCGGCGGGCTGTTACTGGGGCAGCTCTTCAAGAAATTGTCCGGAGGCAAAATAAACCCGACCATAGGCGCGGCCGGCGTCTCTGCCGTTCCGATGGCGGCGCGCGTGGTACAGAAGGTCGTACAGAAAGAAAACCCTGGCAGCTTCCTTTTGATGCACGCGATGGGGCCGAACGTGGCCGGAGTCATAGGCACGGCTGTCGCGGCGGGGGCGATGCTCACCCTTCTCACAAAGTAGAAACCGCTGGCAAAACCTTTAGGCTCCTCCTCAAATTCAGCCGGAAAATCAGTTCCCCGGCCCCTTTTATAAATTTTTCTTTCACCTTCGGGTGAAAGAAAAATTTTGAAGAGGGCGCGGGGAGAGTGATCCCTGCCAAGTTCGGACAGCGCCTGAGATTTTGACCCAGAGGTTTGAGGCGCGGGGTTGTGTAATTACATTTAAGCTGATACTATTCGCCCAGCTAGAGGAACACATTTTGATTTGTCAGCGAGGCGATCAGTATGTTGCGTTATATCGACAGCAAGAAGATGGGACGCGCGAATCACGGGTGGCTCGACAGTCACTTCCATTTTTCGTTCGACCAGTACTACAATCCGAAGAACATGCAGTTTGGCGCGCTTCGGGTGCTCAATGACGACACGGTCCAGCCCGGCGAGGGATTCGGTACCCATCCTCACAAGAATATGGAGATAATCTCATACGTCGTCGATGGCGAACTCACCCACGCCGACAGCATGAAGAACGAGGAAACCCTGGCGCGCGGCATGGCGCAGTATATGAGCGCGGGGACAGGCGTCAAGCACAGCGAATTTAACAATGGCGAGGGAGTGCTGAGGTTTTTGCAAATATGGATACTGCCGGACGCCGATGGGTACAAACCGAACTACGGCAGCGTCCGGTTCGAGTTCTCGGAGCGGGAGGGCAAATGGCTTCCCATAGCGGCGCAATACGGCGATGAAAAATCCTCCGCGCCGATACGCGTCCACGCGGACATAAATATGTCCGCCACATTCATCCGAAACGAAGAATCAGCGGCTTTCAAAGTTGCCTCGAACCGCCAGGCGTACTTCGTGCTGATAGAGGGAAAGGCCGACATCGGCGGGATCAAAATGATCGAACGCGACGCGCTCGCATCGACAGGAGAAGACGTCAGAATAACGCCGGACGGTCTGGCTCACGTTCTCGCGATAGAAATGGCGCGCGCGTAAACTTTAATTATATCAGCCGGACGAGATCTCCCTGACTCCCTGTTTTTCGAGCCACAAAGCCGCTCTCTCCCTCATATCCCCTTGAAGGACAATTTTTCGCGGCTCGACGTGTGAACCGCAGCCGAGGCTCTTGCGCATCATCTTCGCCAGTTCCTCGGCCGTTCTATTATCGGGCTCCGGTCTCAATTCGACGGTTGTCACCGTCCGCCCTCCCCGTCCGGCGGACTCCCGGCGCAGTATCGCCCGGGCGGCCGTTTTGAGAAAATCCCGCGGCATTTTGCGTTCATCGGCACGGATCGTTTTACCGCCGCTCTCCGCCCGCGGCTCTCCGATCTTTTCAGCCGGTTTCGCATCGCTTCCCAGAAGGCTTCCGATCGATACGCCAAATTTTTTTCCGATTCCAAGGGAAATATCGCCGTCTCCGTCTATGCGTTTTTTCGCCGCCCGCTCCATAGCTATCGTCTCCAAATCCATTGACACTGATTCACGATGATATTATACCCGTTCATTTCCGGCTGTGAGGCGTCCCGACGGAGCGGTCAATTTATCTTTTGAGTTTCATTAATTACAAAAACTTGGCGATTATATCACGCATGATATAATCGTTCATAATTTATATATAATTTTTATGTATAAAAACAATATAAATAATATAAAAATAATTTACATTTCACCAGAGAGGATGTGTGAATGTTGAAAATTGTTGTGCTTTGCGGAGGCGTTTCTTCCGAACGCGAGGTTTCCCTCAAATCCGGGGCGGCTGTCGACGCCGGGCTGAGAGAAGCAGGATATGAAACCGTCCTCGAGGATGTGGTCTCTATTCCTGAACTCATCAATAAATGGCCGAGCCTCGGGGCAGACGGGGCTTTTATAGCTTTGCACGGAGGCTGGGGAGAAGATGGAAGGCTGCAATCGGCGCTTGACGCCGACAATATTCCCTACACCGGCTCCGGCGCCAAATCATGCGTGCGCTGCATGGACAAGGAAATGAGCCGCGATATCATGACTCGCGCGGATATCCCGGCGCCGCCCGGAGTGATTCTCAAACCCGACGACAGGTGCGACTTTATGGGTATCTTGGAAAAATGGGGTAAAATAGTCATAAAGCCGGCGAGCAACGGGAGTACGCTCGGCGTCGCCGTAACGAGCGACCTTTATGAAGCGCGGAACGCGTTGAACGCGGTATGGGACATAGACACCAAGGCCGTTATAGAGCAGTTCATCCCCGGAAAAGAATTAACTGTAGTCATCTTCGGCTCAGGCAGCGAGGCGTTTGCCATGCCTGTAATAGAAATACGCCCGCATTCGGGGTTTTACGACTACAAGTCGAAGTACACGGCGGGCGCAACCGAGTATATCTGTCCCGCCCCGCTGAACGATATCGCCGCCTGGACCGTAACGGAATACGCCAGAAGATCGCACGTGCTTCTGGGGTGCAGGACATACAGCAGAATTGATTTCAGGCTATCGGATAACGGCGCGGTATACGCGCTGGAAGTAAACACGGCTCCCGGCATGACTCCCACCAGCCTGGTTCCGAAAGCCGCGAAAGCATACGGGTGGGGGTTTCCGAAATTGCTCGACAACATAGTGACGTACTCTTTTCGCGGGAAAGCCTGACGGCTTTTTTAAAATTCCGGGATCCGGATGTTCTTGTTCAGCCCCGTTCTATGTTAGAATACCTTGAGACACGCCGGCCTTTCTTACCGGCGAGATCCAAGATATAAGGGGAGGGTTTTCAAATGGCAAAAGCGACAGTGGATCAGGATTCCTGCGTAGGCTGCGAGGCGTGTGTGAGCGTCTGCCCGACATCCGCCATCGGCGTAACAGACGGCAAAGCGTCAGTTGACGAAGACGTCTGCGTAGAGTGCGGGGCGTGCGTCTCGACTTGCCCGGTCGGCGCAATTTCTCAGTAATTCCTCGGTTTGAAGCGATGAGCGAGCGGCCGCAAAGCCGCTCGCTCATCGCTACCCGACAACTTCACCGTAAACGCGCCTGAAATTTCCTCCCAGTATCTTCGCTATGCTCTCCTCGCGGTAGTTCTTTTTCAGAAGAACCGCGACCAGTTCTGGAAGACGGCTATGGTCGGCCACAGTGTCATAAGATCGCACATTCTCAATCGACTTATGGATATCCGCCAGCCTGTCGCAGCAATCAAGCCCAAGCCCAACGAAATCGTCGCCCGCCAGACGAACGATATGGTCGATGTGAGCGGACAGTTCAAACGGCCCGACGCTGTTTTCCGTGACGTCCGAGACGACAAAAGACGCTCCGTTTATGCCGACTACTCCCCCGCTATCCGCAATCAGCTTGATCTGCCCGTCCGTCAGGTTTCTCATGGAACGCGCGAGCGCCCTGCAGTTGGAGTGCGAGGCAATGAACGGGCGTTTTGCGAAACGCGCTACGTCTGAAACTCCCTCATCATTGAGATGACTGACGTCTATCAACATCCCAAGGCGTTCCG
>JAISYN010000081.1 GCA_031269915.1 Synergistaceae bacterium | reverse complement strand
GTATGACGATGAACCGTGCATAGATGGTTCAAGGCATTACAAGCGGTTCAAATTTCCGCTTGAGATAATCAATATAGTGGCCGGCCGAGAGCGTTTCCCCTGAGAATTTGCGCAGAATTTCGGCGGGCGGATAAAGCGCGCCGTACCTGCGGACGTTCTCGTTGTGCCACGCGTTGATCTCTCCGAATTCCCCACGGCCGATCTGTTTCCAAAAATCCGGGACGGATTTTTGCAGCGAAGCGAGAAAATGTCCGTCGTAACAGTTCGCAAGCACGTAGTTCTGATAATAGCCGATCCATCCGCTGAACCATTGCACATCCTGCAATATGCCCTCTGCATAGTTTTGGGGACGAATCCCCAGGTATTCCTCGTACTTATCCGCCCACAGAGCCGGCAGTTCGTCCACGCCGATGCATTCGTCGTAATAACGTTTTTCCAGTTCGTAACGTATGATGATGTGCAGGTTATAGGTAATTTCGTCGGCCTCTAGCCGTATGGGGCTGAACGACACGGCGTTCAGATTGCGATAGAAATCCTCAACGCCCATTGTCAACGACGGGAAATACTTCTGGGCGAGAGGATAAAAGCGCTTCCAGAACTCGAAGCTTCTTCCCGCGATATTCTCGAAGAAGCGCGCCTGTCCTTCATCGATCCCCCATGACGCGCCCATACCCAGCATTGTGCCGCGCAATTCCGGGGCTATATTCTGGCCGTACATGGCATGTCCGCTCTCGTGCATGGAAGAGAGCAGCGCAACGCTGAAATCGCTCTCGCGGATCGTGGTAGTGAAGCGTATATCGTCCCTCGGGCAAAGGCGGAACGTGAAAGGGTGAGCGCTCTCGGCGACCGAGCCGGCCTCATGATCGTAGCCGACGGCGGCAGTTACGTCGTTGATGAACTTGAACTGCACGTCCCTCGGATAGTTATTCTTCAACCTGCCTCGGGAGTAATCCCCGCCGGAGGCGCGTACTCTGTCAAGGAGCGGCAGGATATATGCCTTAAGATCCTCGAATATGGCGTCCATCATCTTCGTGTCGCAGCCTTCCTCCCACTCGTTCAGTAAGGAATCCATGACCCTGTCGCCATATCCGTAGTACCGGGCGAACTCGCGTTTGTAATCAAAGCTCTTTTTAAGGGCGCCCTTCACCATGTCGTAATCGTTTTTAACGCGTGCTTCCTGCCAGATAAGTTCCGTCTTCACCACATGTTCCGCGTACTCCGCGCTCAAGCCCGAGGGAATCGCCGCCATACGGCCGTAATCCCTCCCCGCGATCGAGATCATCCTGTTCAATATCCCGTCATCGAAGGTCTTGTCCGAGAGTTCGCCCAACAGATACTTCATCCTCCGGGAAGTCTTCATGGCGAACTTCCGCCCGGCGAGATACCCCATAATCTCACCGCGGCAGTTCGCGCCCCTGGGCGGCAGATTGACCCGCGTATCCCACATAAGAGCCTCTTCGAGACAGTGAATATGGTTAATCTCCTTCATTCGCTTTCGAAATTCCCCGATCGTATCATCTTTTTTCATTGCGCTTCCCCTTTCTCCGCAGGAAGTCCGCGCGTTTCGGACGCATGCGGTCAACCGGCAAAATGACAGGCGACCACCGTGTCTCCAATATTCCGGAGTTCGGGACATTGTTCCCTGCACAGCGGCCGCGCCATGCGGCACCTGCTCTCGAAGCGGCAGCCGGGCGGCGGATTCACAGGGCTTGTGATGTCGCCCTCTAATATGATCCGCTCCTGCCTCACGTGGATTTTCGGAAGCAGAATAGCCGACAACAGCGCCTGTGTGTACGGATGAAGCGGTTTTTTGAAAATATCGCGATAGGAGGCTATTTCGACTATCTTGCCCAGATACATGACGGCAACGCGATCGCTCACGTGTTTGACGACGGACAGATTGTGCGATATGAACAGATACGTCAAACCGAACTGCTCCTGCAACCGGGCGAGCAGGTTGAGTATCTGCGCCTGAACGCAGACGTCGAGCGCGGAAACCGGCTCGTCCATGACGATGAATTTAGGGTTCAGGATCAGAGCGCGGGCGATGCCGATACGCTGTCGCCTTCCGCCGTCAAGTTCGTGAGGATAGCTGCTGACGAGCCGCTGTTCCAGCCCCACCACGCTCATAGTCTCTCTGACCTTTTCCTCGCGCTCTTTTTTCGATTCCCCGCCGCCGCTGACCTTTAGGGAGTCCTCAATGAGGCTCTTCACATCCATTCGGGGATTGAGGGAGGAATATGGATCCTGAAAGACGATTTGCATCTGCTTTCGCATATTTTTCATCTTCGACTTCGAAAACGCCACCACGTTTTCCCCCTCGAAATACACATCTCCCGCCGTCGGCTCATGAAGGCGAAGGATGGTCCGGCCGGCGGTCGATTTTCCACAGCCCGACTCGCCGACCAGACCGAGCGTACGGCCCTTATAAATATTGAACGAGACGTCGTCGACGGCGCAGAGCGGACCGGACTTCGTCCTGAAATATTTTTTGAGGTTTTTGACCTCCAACAGTTTGCCGCTCTCCTTCTCCATCAGATGCTCGCCTCCGGCGCGATTTTATCCATCCGATCCGTATCGCATAGGAAGCAGCGCGCCGTGTGTCCCGGCGAAACCTCGAAATCCCGCGGCGCGCGGAATCTGCATATATCGAGCACGACGGGACAACGCGGATGAAAATGACAGCCCTCGGGCAATTTGGTAGGGTTATGCGCGGCGCCGGAGATTACTTTGAGTTCGTGCTTATCATCGCCGATATCCGGAACCGCGTCGAAGAGCGCGCGCGTGTACGGGTGACTGGGGGATTCGAAGACATCCACTGTTGTTCCGCGCTCCACGACGTTTCCGGCGTACATGACGGCGACGCTGTCGCAGATTTCGGCCACGACGCCCAGATCGTGAGTAATCATGATCATAGACATGCGGTACTCGTTTTTCAGCTTCTTCATCAGTTCCAGCACCTGCATCTGTATTGTGACGTCGAGGGCCGTGGTAGGCTCGTCAGCTATCAGCAGTTTTGGATTGCACGAGAGCGCGATTGCGATGACGACGCGCTGCTTCATCCCCCCCGAAAACTGATGGGGATAATCGTTTGCCCGCTCCCGCCTTATGCCGACGACTTCCAGCATGTTCTCCGCCTTGGCGCGCGCTTCCATGCGCGAAAGGTTTTCATGGAGGGCGATCATCTCCTGAATCTGGTGCGCCACAGTTTTCACAGGGTCGAGAGATGTCATGGGGTCCTGAAAAATCATGGCGATCTCCTTGCCGCGAACCGCGCGCATCTGTTTTTTGCCGAGCCTGAGGAGATCTTCGCCCTGATACATAATCTGTCCTTTTACGACCTTCGCCGGCGGGTCGGGTAAAATGCGCATCACACTGAAGGCTGTGGTGCTCTTTCCAGCGCCCGTTTCACCGACAAAACCGAGAGTCTCGCCCATCGTGATTTCCATGTTCAATCCGTTGACTGCTTTGACCGTTCCGCCGCTCGTTCTGTACTCAACCCAGAGATCACGAATTTTGAGCAGAGGTCTTTCGTCCATTGTACCGTGCGAACCGGCAGCCGGATTTTCCCCGACCATGTCGTTCTCCCCCTAGTCGCGAAGCTTCGGGTCGAGAGCATCCCTCAAACCGTCGCCTAGCACGTTTAAGCTGAATATTGTAATAGCGATAGCCAGACCGGGGAACAGCGTCATATTCCAGTTATCCCGGATGTAGTAGCGCCCGGAAGAAAGCATCGACCCCCATTCCGGCTCGGGCGGCTGTATGCCTAGCCCGATGAAACTCAGGGATGCGGCCGTCAGGATTGCGAGCGCGACGCCCACAGTAGCCTGAACGATGATCGGAGCGACGCAGTTGGGCAATACGTGCTTTACGATGATCATGAAATCGTTAGTGCCGATCGCCCTTGCCGCTTCGATGAATTCATGGTCCTTGATCGAGAGGACGGACGCCCTTACGAGACGGGCATAGCTCGGGGTGTTCGCGATGCCGACGGCGATCATCAAATTGAAAAGCCCCGGTCCCAGCGCTGCGGCAATCGCGATCGCCAGCAGCATCTGAGGTATGGCCATCAGCACGTCCATTGCCCGCATGATAACGTTGTCGGTCAGATGCCCGAAATATCCCGCGATCGAGCCGAACACTACTCCCACGACTATCGAAATGCCGACGGCGATGAAGCCGACCACGAGCGAAATTCTGGCGCCGTAAATACAGCGGCTGAGTATGTCCCGCCCGTACTCGTCGGTCCCGAATGGGTGTGACCATGACGGCGCCTTGAACGAGTTTTTGAGTTCCTGCTTAGCGTAGGAATAAGGCGCGAGCACGTTCGCAAACAGCGCGCAAGAGATCAAAGCGATCAATATGACGAGCCCTACGAGGGCCAGTTTGTTTTTTTTGAGGCGACGCCAAGTATCTGCCGCAAAGCTGAATTTTCTCTGCGAGATGTCGTCGAACGCATGTTCGTCAATTTCCACCACGCGCACCTCCTGCTAGTATTTCGAGCGGATTTTCGGGTCGATGAAAGCATAGATAATGTCGATCAGCAGGTTTACCAGGCTGAAGCTGATGGCGACGAACAGCACGACTCCCTGTACGATCGGGTAGTCGCGCTGTTTGATCGAATCGACCATCAGGCGGCCGACACCCGGAATGGAAAAGATAGTCTCGGCCATTATGGCGCCGCCGAGCAGGGCGCCGAACTGCAGGCCGATAACCGTGATGATCGGTATCATGGCGTTGTGCAGCGTGTGGGAGACGACGATGTTGAACTCCGTCTGGCCCTTGGCTCGAACCGTCCGGATATAATCCTGGCGTATGACCTCCAGCATGGACGAGCGGGTCATGCGGCAGATGACCGCGATCGACTGCGCTCCTACCGTTATTGCGGGAAGGATCATGTGCGCCCAACTGTTGATGCCGGACGAGGGCAGAATTTTCAGATTGACCGAGAAAAAAAGAATCAGCAGGAGACCCAGCCAGAATACCGGCATGGAAATACCGACCAGGCCGATGACCATAACGACGTTGTCGAAGGTTGTATACTGCTTTACGGCGGAGACGACGCCGATGGGGATACCCACGACAACCGCCAGCAGGATCGATATGAAGGCCAGATGCAACGTGTAGGGCACGCAATTGAATATTTCCTTGGCGACCGAGCCCCCGGTGACGTAGCTGATGCCCATATCGAGGCGGATCAGGTTGTTCAGATAGTTGAGATACCGCGTGAAAAACGGCTGATCCAACCCCAGTTTCGCACGCACCGCCGCCACGGCCTCAGGCGTCGAACTCTCCCCCAATATCATCTTTACTGGATCGCCCGGCGTAATATAAAGCAGCGTGAACACGATGAAGGAGACGGCCAGCATAATGGGGATCAGCAGCAGCAACCTTCGAACGATATATTTAATCATCTCAGCATCTCCTCATGAAAGCGCGGAAATAAGCTGTCCTGGCATGAAACCGTTCACGCATGCGTCGATCATGCGTGAACGGTTTCAATCGCGCTTGTTTCGTCAGTTCCCGCTTTATTTGAATGTCACGGTGTACAGTGGATGGTGGGATACGCCGCTGAGCGATATCGAGTCTATCTCGTCAGTTACGCCGGCATTGACGCTGTCAACCCAGAGGTAAACCCACGGAACGATTTCCAGGAGATATTCCTGCAGCTCTTTATATATTTTCGTGCGCTCTGTGGTGTCGAACGTCCGGCGGCCGCGCTCTATAAGTCCGTCCACCTTAGGATCGTCGAGGAACGAGCAGTTGCCGCCCTCCCCCTTATTTCCCGAGTAAAAGACGGAGTAGAGGACGATGTCGGGGTCCGGGGAAGCGCTCGACCAGCCCATGATATAGATGTCGGTGTCGCCGGCGTATGCGGAGTTGATGTAGGCGCCGAATTCCTGAACATTGATGTCGGCGGTGATGCCGATCTCGGCAAGCTGGGCCTGAAGAATCGTGGCGATGTCGACGTTTTCCTTGCGCTCATCACACCATATCGTCGTGCGGAAACCTTGCGGAAAACCCGCATCCCCCAGCATGCGCTTCGCCTTTTCCGCATCGTAAGAGATCATTTTCGCGTCATTGTCATAGAACATGACATTGGGGCTTATTGGGCCCTTCGTAACTTCTCCGTAGCCGCGCAGTACGGACTCTACAATGCCCTCTATGTCTATGGCGTGAGAGATAGCCCGCCTAATCTCCACCTTATCGTAAGGGGCCTTGGAGGTATTGAAGCCGACATAGCGGATGGCGTTGCCGGGTTTCACGACAAGGCGCAGTCCGGGAGTATCCTCGATACGGGCGCGGTCGGCTGCCTGTATGTCCATGGCGATGTCACAGCCGCCGCTCTCGAGTTCTATAGTGCGGTTGGAGGCCTCCGGGATGGTACGGACCACGATCTTCCCAGCCTGCGGCTTCGTGCCGTGATAATCTTCGTTGCGCTCCAGTGTGATTTGGACGCCCTTCTTCCACTCCACGAACCTGTACGGGCCCGTCCCGATTGGGTGCGTACCTGAGGCGTCGCCCGCCTCGGTCACGTACTTTTCACTTAGGATAGCGGCTGTCGAACAGGTTATCACCGCAATGAAAGGAGAGTTGGGTTCTTTTAGCCTCACCCGAACGGTATGGTCGTCGATGATCTCGAAACCGGAGGTATCAACTATACCCCAGATATACTGAGTAATCGGAGTATTCGCGCCGCGCGTCATAGTGAACACGACATCCTTGGCGGTAAAGTCCCCGCCGTCATGGAATTTAACGCCCTTTTTCAGTTTGAACTCGTAAGTCACGTCGTCAATCTGCTCATAAGAGACGGCAAGACCCGGAACAATCTCATTCTTCTCGTTAATTTTCAGAAGCGTTTCGTAAATATTGCAGTAAATGGCCGCCGAGGGACGATCTGTAGAACCGAGCATTGGGTCCAGGCCTTTGGCCTCACTCGCCACCACGACTCTGAGCAGATCCTTTTTGACGGCATCCGCCGCGACAGCGGCGCCCGGAGAGAAGAACACGGCAAAAGCGAACATGAGTGAAACGATTCCGAATGTTTTTTTCTTCATTGCTGCTTGCAGCCTCCTTATTTATATTGCGGATTGTTTATATTGTTTATACTCTTTATACTCAATTCAGCCGGTTCAATTATATGAAGTATTGCGTTTTTGTCAAGAACACGGGACGTACGGCATCCTACCAGGAACATCGGCCGCTTTAAAATTGACAGTGCTCAAAAAAGTTGCCTCCTATTTCAAAAAATCAGCTTAACGCCGATCCCGCGCGCTAAAACTTGAACTTGCTCGAACCGCCGCATATTCGCTTCCGTTGACCGCTCATCGGTGTCATAAGATTTGCGCAAAGCGCCCGCTCTTATATCACTACTAATCACATAGGATTTATTTACTTATTTTTATTATACCGAGACATCTTTTATTGTCAATATAATTCTATTTCTATCTCATTGAGACACTAATAATCCGAAACCGTGATCCAACGGAGCGGATAACCTTTGGAAATTCCGATTGAACCGGCTATATCGGTGCAAAACGGGAAACGCCGCGTCACTCCGATTCAGTCATCATGCGTATGATCTCTCTGTCCGTCTCGCGCATACCTACCTTGCCAAGCCTGCCGATGTTCTTTATCGTGTTTTCCACGCCTTTAACGACGACGCCGTCCCCTCCCCGGAACTGCTGCCCGTTGCAGTACATCTCGTATCCCATGATACCAGCGTCCACGGCGACGGCTATCTTTGCCGCGCAGGAGGATTTCGCCCCGTCGCAAATGATGCCCGATGTCACGGCGAGCGCGTTCACAATAGTATGCGTAACGGTTTTGAAATCCCCTCCGCTGCACAGATACGCGATTCCTGCGCCAGCCCCGGTTCCGGCGCTGACTGCGCCGCAATAGGCGGAAAGAGGGCCGATCCCCGTCTTCTGGTGCACTGTGACCAGGTTGGAGATGACGAGCGCCCGATAGAGCTTTTCCTGACCGACGTCAAGCGTTTTCGCGTATTCAATGACCGGAAGAGAGGCTGCCATCCCCTGGTTGCCGCTGCCGGAGTTGATCACAACCGGCAGTTCGCATCCGTTCATACGGGCGTCGGAACCGGCGGCGGCAGCGGCTTTCGCCCTGATCTTGACATCGCCGCCGTAGGTTTTCAACAGCACTTTTCCGATGTTCGCCCCGTAGTCATTTTTCATCCCCTCCTCGGAGATCGCCGTGTTGAGCGCGATCTGACGATCCAGAACCGCGCGAACGTCATCGATCGCGACCGTTTCGGCAAAATCGCAGATATTTTTCACCGTCAGCAGACCGTAGTAGTCAGGGATGAAGGAACCGGCAGAGTCCGAGACCTCTTTTCGCTCCAGCACTCGTCCATCTTTCTCGACGCAGACAATATTCGCGTGTTCGTTCAGCGTCCTCGCCTTCGCCCACGATTCCCCTTTATGGACGGTTACGGTGATATCCAGCAGATAATCCGACTCCGCGGGGCGCGTTGCGATCTTCGTGCTTTCCATGTAATCCTTGAGCGCTGATTTTCGCTCGTCCGAAACGTTCGCAATGACTTCCAGTCCCTTCGTCTCGTCCCCCGCCAGCACGCCGATCGCCGCCGCGGCGGCGATGCCGCGACAGCCGCCCGTATTCGGGATCACCACGCTTTTCACATTTTTGACGATATTCCCGCTGACCGCGACCTCGATCCTGTCCGGCATTTCCCCCAAAGCTGCCCGCGCTCTCGCCGCGCAGTAAGCAATCGCGACGGGCTCCGTGCAGCCTATCGCAGGGACCAGCTCTCGCTCAAGGATTTTTATGCAGCTTTGGTAAATCGTACTATGGCGTTCCATACCCGCAACTCCTATCGAATTCGCTACGACTGGCTTCGGCAAAACACATCTTCTCTCCTAACGCGTTACGCCGCTCTCCCTGTGAGTGAAGGTCCTTCGGCGGAAACACGTCTCACTGCTTTGCTAACTTTTCGAACAGAACGCAGAGGCTACGCGCCGCCTTTCGAAAATCGTCGACGTAGAATCGTTCATTCGGGGAGTGCGAACGATTTTCTGGTCTCCCCCATCCCAGGATCAGCATGGACGGGATTTTCAAGGACTCCTTAATCTCACTGATGATGTGAATCGTTCCCCCGGAACGGATGAAGACGGGGGCCATGCCAAAACCTTCCTCTATGGCCTCCGCCGCGAGACGGATATTAGGGTCGTCGACATTCGTAACGACCGGCATTGCGCCAAATTGCCAGCGAACGTAGGCTTTCGCCCCTGCGGGCAGGTTCGCCGCGATGAAATCCTCGAAGCGCTCAAAAATCGCCTCAGGGCGTTGATCAGGAACTAGGCGCGAACTGATCTTGGCATACGCCTTTGCCGGGATCACGGTTTTCGAACCCTCTCCGGTAAAACCGCTCCACATTCCGTTAATATCGAGCGCCGGCCTGGCACTCTTTCTCTCGAACGCTTCGTAACCGCGTTCACCCGCCAAGGAGGGCATGTGCAGACTTTCGGCGACGGCGCGTTCGTCATACGGAACCTGCGCCATAAGGTTCCGCTCGCGCTCACCGATGGGGCGGACGTCATCGTAAAACCCGGGAACGGCGATCCTCCCGTCGGAATCGACCATTTTTGCCAGCAGGTTCGTCAGAACCATGGCCGCGTTCATGCCTATCCCTCCGAACAGACCGGAGTGAAGATCGTGCGACATTGTCTGAAGCTCAATTTCAAACGAAACGATCCCGCGAAATCCGTAGGTTATGGCGGGGATGTCCTTGGACAGCATGGAGCTATCCGAGACGAAGAAGACGTCGCTGCGAAGGCGCTCTTTGTTTTCCGCGAGAAAACGCATCAGGTTTTTGCTGCCGATTTCCTCCTCTCCTTCGACCAGGAAAATAACGTTCAGCGGTATCGATCCAGTAGCGCGTTTATATGTCTCCAGAGCTTTCACGTAAGTATAGAGCTGTCCTTTATCGTCGTTGGCCCCCCGCGCGAAAACAGCTCCGTCCCTGAACGCCGGCTCGAACGGGGGGGTCGACCACTCCTCCAGCGGAACCTCGGGCTGTACGTCATAATGCCCGTAGATCAGGAGTTTCGGCGCCGATTCATCGTATTCATGTCTGGCGAGAACTATCGGCCAGCCTTCCGTGCCGTGCAGCTCTCCGCTGAAGCCGAGAGCGCGTAACTTATCCAGAAGCCATTCCGCCGAACGAACCATCGCATCCCCGCTGTCGGAATAGGCGCTGACCCCGGGTATGCGCAGAAATTCACACAACTCCTGCATGTATCGGTCGAGAGACCTATCGATGTCCTCGAAAAAAACCGCGTGTCCTGAAATGCCCATGCGAACACCTTCCTACCGGGTCGGCACAATAAAGTACGCTATTCAGCTTCTTTTGCCATCCATCCGTAGCGCCCGATCAGCCCGTTCAGCGTCCAGTATTCCTGGGCGTTATAACAGAACGCAAAAGGCTTGAATTTTTCGATCATGACTTTGTTATTATCGCTCAGCACATCCTCGTCCGCATGGGTCGCAACGACCTCGGCGATGAAAATATCGTGAGATCCCAAGGCTATGACATGCTTGGTTACGCATTCGATATTCACAGGACATTCCTCGATCATGGGCGCTTTGACGACGGACGCCGGAATTCGAGTCAGCTTCGTTATCTCCCATTTGTCCACTTTGCTCGCGCTCAAGATGCCGCAAAGGTCCGTCTCTTTCGTCAGATTCTCGCCGGGGATGTTGATGACGAACTCTCCGGTCTCCTTAAGCATACGGTAAGAGTAGCGAGTATCGCGCACCGACATGTAGACCATCGGCGGGATAGCGTTGACGATGCCGCCGTAGGAGATCGTAATCAGGTTCGAATTGCCCTCTTTGTCGGCCACTGTCGCGATGAAGGCGGGAATCGGGGAAATTGCCGTAACTGCGCCAATATTCTTCTTAGACATGGACAAATACCTCCGCTATATAAATTCCACTTACTTGCACGGAACGTCGTTTACAACCCACGCGCGCGTTTTTGCCTGCCACGTCGCGATGCCGCCCATAAGCCCCCAGCACGTTTCTGGAATACGCAGGAAGGTGAAATACACGCGGTGGGAAGGTACGCCGAGCGTTTCCTCCAGAAGCGGCGTAAGCGTGGCGGATATATCGTTGTTTGTCTTGTGGTCGATGCCCACCATACTACGAACGTCGACAAATGCCATCGGCTCAGTCGAATTTCCCATCACGCCGTCGACATGCTGCAGTGTGATCATGACAGCTTCTTCGTTTTTGTGGGCCTGCTCGACCATCACTTTGGTCGCTCCGCTCAATAGCTTGTCCCTGTCGCTTTCGGAATATACTGTGTTTGTCTGAATGAGTACTGCGGGCATTTCCAACATCCTCCTGACATTTTGTTTTTATTGAAAGGACATCGCCGAAATCAATTTTCTCAGATCGATTAATCGTCCGTATAATAGATAGTCTTATGGGACCAGTAGTCCGTGCGCACCTGATACCTGCTCATATAGACCGTCTTGTCGTTTGCCGTGTAATAGACGCGTTTTATGTTAAGAAGGGGAAAGCCGGCCGGGACCTGCAACTCCTCCGAGGTGACGTCATCCGCCGAAGCCGCTCGTATTTCTTCCTCGGCCCTTTGGGAGACAATGTGAAAGTTCCCCTCGAGAATTTCGCTGATGATGAAAAAATCTCCCGCGCGTTTGAACACTTCGATACCGAGGGAACCCCTGACGTAATTGTGCATAGAGAACATTGGAATGTCCTTTAAATAGCGGAGGCGGTGGATATGGATGACCTGTTGATCGTCGCTGAGCGCCAGCACCTGCTTGACATCATCGTCAGGTTTTTCCATGCGCACCCACAGCGTTTTGCTGCTGACGCTGTCGAAATCCCTCTCGATATCCTTGGAAAAACCGCTTGAGAAGAGCCAATGACTCTGTTTCCTCCTATCCGTGACGAAAGTCCCCCGGCCCTGACGCCGGAGCAGAAACGCCTCCTGCTCAAGCATCGCGAGCGCCTGCCTGACCGGAGCCCGGCTCGCTCCGTAAAGTTTTTCGAGTTCGGCCTCTGAAGGCAAGCGATCTCCGGTGTTGAGTTCGCCATGAAGAATCTGCTCCTTGATATCCGTATAGATATTGTAATAAAGCGAGTTCGCCTGTGTCTGCATGATTGCCGCCTTCGGCGGTACATTCCACCCTTGCGTACGAATGATTGTTTATATTGTTTATACTCTTTATGCACAATTTAGCTGGATAAATTATATGAGCTATCACTTTTTTGTCAAGGAACGTAACGACATTTGTCACCGGACAGTGAAAATGTCATACTCTACACCACAAAATTAGAAATTATCATACCTGCGACGACCATAACCTTCCGATCGATTCCAGAATTTTGGAGCGTATTCCTCTGCTCTCCCAGTTCGAAAGGACGCACTCCTCGGAGCCTTCAATATCTTTCAAAAAATGTTCGGACATCCGCGAACAAATTTTTTCATCATATATGAAAGATTGAATCTCGAAGTTTATGTCGAGGCTTCTGCTGTCGAGATTAGCTGTACCTATGGAAGCGATTTCGTCGTCCATGACAAGCGTCTTCGCATGCAGAAAACCTTTCTTGTAAAGCCATATCCGCACTCCCGCGCGCAGGAGATCCTCGATGTTCGAGAAACTGGCCCAATGGGAGAGAAAGTGATCGCTCTCGCAAGGGATCAGCAGGCGGACGTCGACCCCGGAGAGCGCGGCGGTCCTGAGCGCCTCCTGTATCGCTTCTCCGGGAATCATGTAAGGGGTCGTTATCCATATTCTCGTCTGCGCGCCGGTTATCATAGTGAAATACATCTGTCTTATCGAACGCCATGCGGAGCCGCCGCTTGGCACAATCTGAAGCGGGACGACAGGAAGCGGCGCGTGCGCGCCATCCGGAGCCGAAAATTCGGCGTCCGTAGCGGACAGTTTCTCCCCGGAGCTTATATTCCAATCCGACAGGAATATTTCGTTCAGCGCGCGGACAGCCTCGCCCCTGAAAAGGACGTGAGTGTCGCGCCAATATCCCAACGGGCCTTCGCCGAGATATTCGGTTCCTACATTCATGCCGCCGGTGAACGCGGCCTCGCCATCTATCACTATTATCTTGCGGTGATTGCGATAGTTCAGTCTGCTGTGGAAAAACGGAAAGGAGACTGGCATGAAAGTATGAAACAAGACGCCCGCCCCCTGAAGTTTACCTATCAATTCTCTGCCCAGCTTCCAACTGCCGACGCCGTCGACGGTCATTCTCACCTTTACGCCGGCTCTCGACCGCTCCGCCAGTATTGCCGATATCTCCCTTCCGAGTCTGTCATCCTCGAAGATGTAATATTCGATATTGATATATCTGGATGCGCGCTTTAGTTCGCGTTTGATCGCTTCAAAAGTCTTTTCGCCGTCTGTCAGCAGTTCCGCCGAGTTACGCCCGCAAATGGGTGCGGACGAACTTCTGTACGCCAGGATGGACATCTTCACGGCATGCTCCGACAACATTCCCAAATCGATATCTTCAGCGCCTGGATATGCGCGCGCCGGTTTGAACAGCTTGCGCATCCGCACCCGTTTCATATCGGGTCCGAGCAGGAGATAAAGTATGATACCGACGACCGGCAGAAAGATCAACGTCATCAGCCACAGAATGGTTCGGTCCGGGTTACGTTCCTCGAAAAAGACGAGAATCGCTATGAACAGCACGTAGACCGTCAATATATGGGGGAAATAGCGTATCGCCAATCCGGCTGCCGACACCGCGAAAGCGCGGGCATACGCCGCAGGATTTCCCGACGCGCTTCCGTCAAGGACGACGCTCGCAAGGTAAGGGAGCAGTCCAAGCAGGAAAAACGCCGCGGCGAGGTAAAATTTTTTCCACCTTGATTTGATGTATTTCATGAAACGATTCTAACATGGAGCGGGTTTAAACAGACTGCCGCGCCCGAAAAAAATATTCCGCGTACGGCGCTTGGACGCGCGATACGGATGGTCGCCGCAGCCGAAGAAGCTCTCTAAATTATTACGGCTTTAATACGGTTGCCCCGAGGAAAATCCCCGCTGTATTTTATTTATTCGATGAGGTGGTAAAAT
>JAISYN010000233.1 GCA_031269915.1 Synergistaceae bacterium | reverse complement strand
CCGGAAGCCTGCTCAACAACGCTTCGGTGATGAAAGAAACCGGTCTGGACGCCAAAACTTACGCAAAGTATAAAAATTTGCTCAACAATACGTTTCTCACGTTCGAGGTGGAACCGTGGGCAAAACCGAACAAGCTCGACAAACGCTTTGTCAGGCAGAGCAAGCTGTATTTCAACGATACAAACCTGCTTTGCCACGTTATGCGCCGGAGCTTGCCGGAAATTCTCAAAAATGATTCTCCGGCGGCAGGCCATATTTTCGAGAACTTCGTCGCTACCGAAATTATGAAAAACACCAAGGCTATGACTGGCGTTCACGTCTCTCATTTCAACCCCGTCGGCGGCAAAGAAGTGGATTTTGTCATCGAAAACGAAAACGGCGACGTCCTCGCGGTGGAAGTCAAACTGAGCGGCTCGCTGTCCAACGATGACTTTTCCAATATGCGGGTTCTTCGGGAAACGCTGGGAGAGCGGTTTGTGAAGGGCGTTGTGGTCTACGCCGGAAACGAGCTTGCCTTGTTCAAAGACAACATGTGGGCAGTCCCCGTGAACTATTTGTGGGAATGACCCACAAAATAATTAGGATATAATCGACTCAGGCACGATCACGCGCTCATTCAGTCCGGTGGAGCGTTTATCAAAATTTGAAACGGAGGTCATGAAAATGACCCAGGTTATCGCAGTCAACGGCAGCCCGAGGAAAGGCTGGAATACTTGGCAGCTTCTGCAATGTGCACTTGAGGGGGCTCGATCGGCTGGAGCCGAGACAAAGGAAATCATCAATTTATATGAGTTGAATTTTAAAGGCTGTGTAAGCTGCTTTTACTGTAAATTGAAGATTGGAGGTCAGCCGGGAAAGTGCGCGCTGCATGACGATTTGAGCGAAGTCTTAGAGCGCGTGTGGGCATCGGATGTCCTTTTTCTGGGCTCTCCAATTTATTTGTGGGACGTAACGGGTGCTATGCGGTCATTTTTAGAGCGCCTCATGTTTCCCAATCTGGCTTATCGTCCTGCAAATAGATCGGAATTTAAAGGCAAACTCAATGTGGGGTTCATTTACACCATGAACGTCACAAGTGAAAAAATGGAATCCCAGGGGTACGATTTTCTCTATAAGAGCCACATGTCTTATCTCGCTTGCCTCAATGGGAAAACGGAATACATGACGGCAAACGACACTTATCAGTTTGACGATTATTCGAAATTCAACGCATCGCTCTTCGATCCGATTCTCAAAGCAAGAGTCCGTGAAGAGCAATTCCCTAAAGACCGCCGGCGAGCGTTTGCCCTTGGGGCAGGAATGGTTCCGCAATAGGGGTGTCGTTCAATTTAAAAACATTACGTAAATACAGCAACTTAATTATGCCGCCAGTTGGGCGGGGTAAAATTGTCCATAGTTTCTTTGAAATTTCCTACTCGTGCTGTCTTGCGACACGACATCTTGTTGCGCTCACGGACAATTTGCTCGAATGAGGTTACGGGCTGCTAAAGCGCACCAAAATTCGTACAAGCTCCCCCTCCCGCAGATATATTAACAGAAAAGCAGCATCAATCACCAGTACCGCGCCAATTTTTCATCACTCGTTGTGATCTCCTATTCATGACCAGTTTCATTTGGAAGAAAGGACAACCATCCAAAACGAACTCAATTCACGCAAATCATTCAAATCCATTGCCGAGCGGCTCGACAATGCCTCCTCATCGATAAGTCGGAAGGTTTGCACAATCTTGCGGGACAGTCTCACTATACATATTGACGTAATCAAATATATGGAAGATTGCTCAGGTTAAACCATTTTGCCGTCTGTATAATAAGCTGTAAACAGTAGTTCTAGTCCCGTTTTTCCGCCGTATCATATAAATGCTTGCGAATGAGTGGGGTGTTTTTTTTAATTTTGCGGTAAGAATCAAGTACAAATTTTCCTGCCCGCAGCATTCTTCTAATCTACCTGAACATCTATATTTCTCCGCGTGTTAGAAAAATGTGGTAGAAATAGGGTGGAAATTACGGATTAAATCAATACACAGGGTGGCATGAGGAGGTTTATTCATGGACCTGGCGAACAAAAACCTGGCGCTCCTTTTTGAAATATCCGGAAGACCCGTATATCTGACTCAAAGTCTGCTTTCCACGTGGATAATTATGGCGGTTCTGATACTGTGCGCGATGTGCGTGAGAGTAAAGCTGCGGTCCTTCAGCCCCGTTCCCTCCGGCTTTCAAAATTTCATCGAATTCGCCGTCGAAACCATGCACAACATGGTAAAGAACACGATGGGAGAGGGTTTCGGACCGCTCGGCGGTTATTTTTTCAGCATACTCGCTTTCATCCTCGTCTCCAATTACACCGCACTTCTGGGGATGCGCCCGCCCACGTCCGACCTCTCCACCACGCTGGCTCTGGCCCTGTCTTCTATGGGGATCATGCACTTCCTAGGCATCGCCAGGCGCGGGAAACGCTATTTCAAGGAATATTTCGAGCCCGTATGGCCGTTTTTCCCCATGCACCTGATGGAAGAACTGACCAAGCCGATTTCCCTTTCTTTCCGGCTTTTCGGCAATATACTGGGAGGCGTCATCATCATCGAGCTGATCTACGAGCTGTTCCCGGTTCCGCTGCGTTTCGCGATACCGAGTTTTTTCCACGCTTATTTCGACCTGTTCGTGGGGGCTTTGCAGGCTTATATCTTCACGGTGCTCTCCATAACCTTTATAAGTCAGAAGGCGTCTGCGGACTGACACGATACAAAACGACAGGAGGTTTGCGCTAATGGATTCGACGGCATTTGTGATGGGTTGTTCGGCAATAGGGGCGGGACTTGCGATCTTCGCCTCGATCGGCGCTGGTATTGGACAGGGAATGGCCGCGGGCAAGGCGATAGAATCTATCGCGCGCCAGCCGGAATCCCGAGGGACGGTCATGACCACTCTCTTCATCAGCTGCGCTATCATCGAGACAACGGCCATTTACGGCCTTATCGTCTCACTGATACTGCTCATGGCCAATCCGTTCGTGGGACAGCTCCCGTAACGGAGCGCCGGGGGCCGTTGAGCCCGCTTTTGAGCGAACGCGCGGGGGGACAAGTCCCCCCGCCCCCATGAGCTTGAATGTTTTATAGAGAGCGAGGTGGATCGCGATGCCGGAAGGCGGCATAGTGAGTTTCGACTCTGACCTGCTGATCCATATCGGCATACAGTGGTTCAACATCATAGTGCTGACAGCTGTCCTGGTACGGATTTTATACAAGCCGGTGAAGAAATTCATGGACGACAGGGAGGCGGGCATAAGGAATCACATGGCCTCCGCCCGCCGGGCAAACGACGAGGCCAAGGATATGAAGGCGGAATATGAGAAAAAACTGACCGACATCGGCCGCGAACGGGAGGAGATACTGTCGCGGACCGAGCGGCAGGCGGCGCGGAAGAGCGAACAGCTCGTCAGGGAGAGCAAAGAAAAGGCCGACGCAATGATTCGTCAGGCCGAGGAGACCGCCGCCCTGGAACTCGAAAGAGGCAGGGAGCGCCTCAAGCTGGAGATAGTGGAACTGGCTTCGATGATCGCCGGAAAATTCGTCCAGGCCTCTATGGACGGAGAACTTCAGAAACGTCTGGCGGATCAGGCTTTGCAAGAGTACGCGGACGC